>NZ_JBKVCZ010000199.1:0-8531 GCF_046966825.1 Hungatella sp.
CCACTTTTTTCATTTTCTTCAAAACTTTCTCAGCGGTTCAGCTGGAAGATTTTTGGAAAAGTTTGCCGCCGTTTTCAGCGGCGAGGTATATCATATCAAAGCAGCCGACAAAAGTCAACATGTTTTTTGAATTTTTTTGATATTTTTTATTATACCCTCAATTTTATATTTTCATACACAATATATGGTGTTTATTTCTCTGTGACACACAATACACTCATCTTAACCACAGCAAAGGCCCGGGCAAAGCAGTGAATCTGCTGCTTAGCCCGGGCCCCTGCTTGTTATTCTCTATCGGCGTACCGATGCCACGACCATTTTAATCTCTCCGTCTTCCGGAACAATCCGGTAGCACTTTGCGGCAGCCGGCACAATGGCAGTCTCCGCATAATGAATCTCAAATGGCTCAAAACTGCCATCCATGCTTTCAATGCGGGCGCATCTGCCGTCTACCAGATTCATTACATGAACGGAATCGTCCGTCTCAACTGAAGCAGCCTCGGTCAGCGTATAACGGCAGGTATCGATGAACTCCCGGTTGTGAAGTCCAGTGCGCTCCACCATTTTCCCCGGTTCATCGGACAGTACCGTTTCCTGGTGTACAATGTTATCGTATATCCAGTCCGTGTCACGGTCCCACTGAATATTTTTTAAACCGTGCTCCACGTGAATCGGGCGCGGGATTCCGTCGAGTCCCACTCGGCCCCAGTCCCACAGCTTAAAGGTAAAGATATAGGGGGTGGCGCTGATCTCCAGCACCATGGTATTTTTGCCGGAGCAGTGGATGGTTCCCGCCGGGATCAGAATATGATCGTGTTTCTTTACCGGTACCCGGTTCACATACTCTTCCGCCGGAAATGGAATTTCCCCCTTTTCCGCCCGCTTCAGATCACGGGCCATGGCGTCGCGGTCTACCCCATTTTTCACGCCTAAATAGACGTAAGTCTCTTCGTCCTCTGCCGCATCAAGAAGATAATAGCTCTCGTCCTGTGTGTAGTGCATTCCAAAGGAATCCTGAATATACTCCGTCAGCGGATGGACCTGAAGAGACAGATTGCCGCCTCCCATGGTATCCAACAGGTCAAAACGAATGGGGAACTCCGCGCCAAAACGGCCGTGAACCCGTTCTCCCAGAAGCTCATGAGGACGATACATTACCAGGTCGATAGCTGGTATTTTTACGGTTACGCTACCATATGTAAGATTCAGGCAATTTTCCTCGGGTACTCCGTCGAAACTCCATGCGAAATTCTCCTTCTCCGGATCCAGTCCGAAATTCTCCTGCATCCAGTGACCGCCCCATACGCCGGGATCAAAATACGGTTCCATTCTGAACGGCTCTGCGCTGACCTTTTCTAAGCCGCCGCGAAAAGCCTGGCCTGTTATCAGCTTGGGATCACCGGTTTCTTCGCTCTCCAGCACATAATCAAACTGATCATACCGCTCCTTCTTGTAACGGTCCGCCAGCCTCCACTCGATAAAAAAGGCCCGCTTATATTTTGTTAAAATGGGAGCATCACTGTTGGTGCAGTGCCAGTTGGGCATTCCCTTCCGGTAGCGTAGCTGGATTTCCCATCTCGTTATGCCACAGTAAACGTAAATATCGCCTCTGCTTATGAGACCGGCTCCTACGCCGGCGATCACCACCAGCCCTTCCTTCTGCGCTTCCAGCTCCGCTGCCGCCGCTTCCAGCTTGGCCGCATCAAAGAAATCGGCCAGCTTCTTGTGGCAGATCACTCCGAATACGCGGTCTTCCGTGATGAAGTCATGAAACTCGCGGTTCAGCACTTCCTCTGATTTTGCATAGTCTTCCATATCCATGATTTTTGCTGGATTTAAGGAGAGTGCCAGCTCCATCAGTTCCTGTTTGGCGACACCGGGATAGAAATCCAGACAGAGAACCGCTCTTTTTTCCCTGCTCAGGATGTCCTCTGCCTTGCGGGTCAGCTCCGCCTTGACAGCTGGGACGCCTTCCCACGCCTGATCCTCAAATCCTGGAATCACCTTTTTCGGATGCGGATCGTAATTGTTATATTTACCTGCGATATTCATGATATTGCCTCCCTGTTATTCATGGTAATTTCGTAACGATTCAGCCGTGCGGCAGCAAAATGATGCACGGCTGAATCGTTACTATAGATCGACTGTATATTTGTAACGATTTCCCGGATAGTAGCAGACGGAGTATTCAAAGACCAGCCCATCCTTTACGCCGTTATGCAGCTCGGGAAAGTCTTCTCCCGGCAGAAATGTCTGGCGGATCCGCTTAAATACAGGCATCTGGGCCTCTATTTCCAGGAATTTCTGAACCTCCGGAGAGGGCAGCGCCGCTTCCAGTGTGTCCCTTCCTTTTACAATTCTTATTTCATGGACCTCACTTAAATATTTGTACAGAGACTCCATATAATACTGGCTGTCCATAGGAAGCTCCACGATATCTCTCAGATACGTAACGGTATACACCAGCGGTTTTTCCTGGACACTGCGGACTCTGGTCAGGCAGTAGCACATCTCCGTTTTGGGAATCTGAAGCGCCGATGCCACGGTGGTCCCCGGCATGATCTTCTCCATGCGGCAATAGATGGTTTCCATAGTGATATTGTGCTGTTTCATCTCATCCGTAAAGCTGATGACGCTCTTCATGTGTTCGTCGATTTTCTCATAGATCACCTCTGTGCCGATTCCTCTGGAGCATTTGATATATCCGGCCTGGGACAGGGCCGCCATGGCCTGCCTGACCGTCACTCTCGAGACCTCATACTGATCCATCAGCATCTTTTCCGTCGGCAGAAAATCCCCCCGGTTATACTCTCCCCGCTCGATCTGCATCTTGATTATGGATTCCAGCTGCGAATAAAGCGGCGGCGCTCCCTTTTCATGATTTAACATATTCTGTCCCTCCTCATCTTCCGTTATCCCAGGGCATGTTTGAAAATTGCTTTCTGTCAGATGTATGTCACATTTTGTGGGAAATTTGTCCCGAATGAGCGCGGCGTAGTGGGCTACGTTAAGCGAATTCGGGGCAAATCTCCCGCGAAATGGGGCGTGCAGATGGCAGGAATTAATTTTCAAACACGCCCTAATGGCTCATGGCAACAAACAGTCCCTGCATGGCTCTGGCCGAGGTCTCCGGTTCCAGGCAGACCGTCGTGTTCCGTTTTTCACATTCTTTTTTAAAGCCTTCCCCGAAATAGGAAAAGCTTTTTGAGATCTGCCCTCCGAGCACGACACAGTCCGGATGGAACGAATCCAGAAATGGACATATGCAGCGGTTTAATTCCTCACCAAATCTTTGATATACCAGGAGCGCCTTCTCCTCCTGTTCCAGACACCGCTCATACAGCTCTTTTCCATTCAGCCCGGTTCCCGTAATCTCCCTGCTGATTTTTAAAAGTCCCCGGACGGAGAGATAATCATCAATGATGGAATCCCGGTAGGGCAGGTTATAGATCCAGCCATGATCAGGCACTCCCTCCGTCTTCTCTTTTATCACCCTTTTATTTTCTATAAACGCAGACCCGGTGCCCGTTCCAATGCAGAGGCACAGAAGCCGCCCCGCCTCCCGGCCTTCCCCGAACCAGCTTTCCCCCAGTGCAAACGCCTCCACATCGTGGAGGAAACAAAAATTTGTATCCTGAATAAAGTCTGTCCGCCTTTTCATCTCTTCTTCTATAGAAATACCGTAAATAGAATCATATTTATCCAGCCCCTGCATCAGGCTGATTCCCCGTTCATAATCGAACGGCCCCGGAAACGCCATGCCGATTCCATCGATGGAGACACCTTTCCATCGGCCCGCCATCTCCTTTATGATCATGGAAAAATGATCCAGAATCGCCTCTTGATCCGCCTTCGCATGGGAAGAAAAATGGCGGATTCCGCCCTGAATGGCGCCGTGTTCATCGAGTACGCCGGCCTTAATCTCTGTCCCGCCAACATCTAACATCAAATACATTTTTCCTGCTGCCGCCTTTCCAAAAGTTATAACATTATAATATTATAATTCAAACGTAAAAACAAGTCTTTTCCCAGTGTCTCTGTATTTTTGTTAATACTGATCAAAAGGTATTATGCACTTGTTACAAGAACGAAGTCAGACTGCTCGTATCAGCGCGAAGTGCGCATACCAGTGAAGGCGGCTGTCCTGCAATCAATTTCCCGGTTGCAGGACAGCCGCCTTCACGGTGTGTCCGATATGAAGTTAAATTCCTAGTACTGCATTGCACCCGCTATCTACGCCAGGAGCACGCCCACGAAGCTAGTCGTAGGGTCCACTACGCCGTCGCTTCGCGGACGTACACCTGACGCAGATATCACGCACTATGCAGTACGCATTTAAGTCCGGCGGCACAAGTCTATTATTACGTTCCCATCAGTTCTCTGAGCTGCTGAATCAGAGTTCCGCTGCCTGCCACGGATATATTTCCAACCTGGGTACAGATTCTCTCCAGGCATTCCAATTCCTTTAACTTGTAAAGCGTCTTGTTCTCATCCATCAGTTTCGCGGTGTTTAACAGTGACCGTGTGGAGGCAACCTCCTCGCGCCGCGTGATGACATTGGCCTGCGCTCTCTTTTCCGCGATCAGTACCGTGTTCATGATGTCCCGAATTTCCCCCGGAAGGATTATATCCTTGATTCCGATGGTCTGAACCTCCACGCAGTACTGCTCCTGCTCTTCCCTCATCCGCTGTGCCAGAAAACCGGAGATGGCCTCCTTCTGTTCCAGTATCTCATCCAGGCGGTAACGGCCCACATATTCCCGTACAATCAGCTGGATACGGGTATAAAGCTGATTTTCCACACCCTTGATGGTCTCCACCAGCCGCTTCGGATCTGCGATCCGGTATGTAGCAGTTAAATTCAGCCGGATTCCCACACGGTCAGCCGTCAGGATCTCCTGGCCGCTGATCTCCAGTTCCTTCATTTTTAAATCCACAATACGGCATAAGACATCACGGGCATACAGCCAGTAATAATACGTTCCGGGTCCCAGCTCATCCGTCAGAATATTATCCTGGTACAACAGTCCCATCTCTCCAGGAAGAATCTCAATCTTCTTATAATACTGCTGGGCGATCAGACGCAGAAGGTTCTTTTCCACGTTCCGGTCCATGACCGGCTCCCTCATGTCGATGAAACGCAGCTCACACGGTTCCCATACATTCCAGTAAGCGGCCTCGCGGTCTGTTACAACAGCGCTCGCCGCATGGTTGATATACAGGATTCCCAGCTGCCCCTCCGGTACCTCCACCATCGTGACACGGCTCATAAACGCGGCATCTTCTTTTAAAACCTTTAAGGGGACTTCCTTAAATCCCACTCTCCCACGCATCTCTTCTATAATCACCTTATATCCCATGCAGGCCGGATAGTGGTACGTTCCGGCAAATATCATTTTCTCATAACAGCCATTTTTCATAACGAAACCGCACTGGGTCTGATTTACATTAATACGCATATACCTTCCCTCTTTTCTATTTTTATAATCCACTTTACGCTGGTGAACATCGCCATTTCGCGCGGGCGGACTTTTCTTTACACGGGTTGAAACACCGGACCACCGCACAAAAAAGCGGGATGGACTTTGGCAGATTCTTCATTCGTCGTGACCGGGCCGGCAGCGGGCTGCGGCATATGACTCACCACCTCCGCCTGTTCGGCCGATCAGGGCATAAATCGAAATCTGCGGTAGCCGCCTCATCACATGGCTCTTTTCATGCTGGCCGCAGGACTGAAATACGATCCGCAGCCTGGCAGTCCGGCCTTCTCCCCATCTTTTAGGGGACACTAAAAAGGTGTCTAATGATTGCTATACCAACTTAGCTACTGCCTGGATCAGGCAGACGGGATTCGAACCCGCGACACATCATCCTCCGATGGCAGTTGCCTGCCGTTTCGGCGCTATCATATATAATCCCCCGCCCTTGCGGACGATGGAATTCACTGCGGCATACCGTACTGCAAAGCAGCCGGCACCATCTGGCCTTTACGCCATGATTTCTGCAGCTATGATCAATTTCTTTCCAGCGTGATGCAGTTCTATCCTTTCACCACGCCGACCGTCTTCAGCTTTTTGACCGGAACGACCAGATCTTTCTGCTGATCCATCACATGGTCAATGTCTTTGTAGGCGAAGCGGCTTTCCTCCGCCACATCGGATTTGTTCATTTTCCCGAGGACTACGCCCTGGGCCTTTAAATCATCTATAACTTCCTCGCAGGAGAATTTCTCCATCGCGGCCTTTCTGGAATAGGCCCTTCCCGCCCCGTGGGACGAGCTCTCGAAGCTCTCCGGGTTTCCTTTTCCCATGACGACATAGCTGTAGGAACCCATGGCACCCGGGATCACGGCCAACTCACCGTTACCGGCTCTGGTGGCGCCCTTTCGGTGCACCCATACCTCTTTCCCGTAATGGGTCTCCAAAGAAGCGTAATTATGGTGACAATTGATCTGCTCGGTAAATTCCATGGTCGTATCCAGGTACTTTTCCACCTTCTGAGCCACAATCTCCAGAGTTTTCTCCATCATGCGCTTTCTGTTTTCAAACGCGTATTCCAGCGCCAGGTTCATCCACAGGATATAGTCCTGTCCCTCCGCGCTGTCCACAGGAAGGAACGCCAAACGGTATGAATCCGGGACAGCGCTGTGCCATGCGGTATTTAATACTCTCGCTCTGTTGTGGAAATGGTCACAGATTTCCTTTCCAAAATGGCGGCTTCCGGAGTGAATCATGATCCCCAGATACCCATCCTGATCTTCCTGAAGCTCGATAAAATGGTTGCCGCCGCCCAGCGTACCGATCTGGTAAAAGGCATCCTCAATTAACGGAAACAGCGTCTCATTCTTCTCATAATCGGCTGCATGAGCCAGGCACCGGTCCAATACCTCCGATTCCTGTCTCTTCTTGTAAGAGTTATAGCCAACCGGAATATTTCTCATGATCTCTCCGGTAATGGCCTGGAACATGGTTCCATTGCCGGTCATAACTGGTTTAAGATCTTCTGCTTTTATATTGGTAGAGACAAAATTCATCCCGCAGCCGATATCGACGCCCACAGCATTTGGAATGATGACGCCGTCCGCAGCGATGACTCCTCCGATCGGCATTCCTTTTCCCTGGTGAGTATCCGGCATCAGGCACGCCCATTTATGGATAAATGGAAGCTGCGCTAAATGGCGCGCCTGTTCCAGGCATCCTTCCTCAACCTCTTCTATATTTTCCAGCCAGATTCTCACCGGCTTATTCATTTGCTCTTCTTTCCATGTAAACATAATCTCATTCCCCATTTCCTGTTCTTTGTTCTCTGTTGTGACTTTATCTTACCAGTATTTACCGGAGGAATCATTTAAAAAAGGGTGCGAACCTGGTGACAGCAGGAAAAAATGGAAGTATAATCAAATTTAACAGCTGTTACAATAGCCCGGCAGAGCGGCAAAAGAAGAAGTCCAGAAGGAAGTGAAGATACCATGAAAGAATTTTCAGAGCTTGTGAAACGGTTCGACCGGATCCGTACTTATGTGCGGGATTTTTACGTATATGGGTTTAAGACCCGCGAGGACTACAGCGATGGCAGCGGCCGGACCTACGACAACGAGCGCCGCAGGATCGAAAGCTGGTTTTCTCCCTACATTCACAGCGAGTACAACGAGGAACGGAAGAAAACGGTGGCCATCATCGCCCACAGCAACCGGATCGCCGTCAACCCGCTGTTTTCCGCCTGGAAATCAAAGAGCTTTACCTCCAATGACATCATGCTGCATTTCTTGATTCTGGATTTTCTCGCAGACGGCGAATTCTACACGGCAGATGAGACGGCAGACGAGCTCCAGAGCCGGTACGAAGTCCTCTTTGACTCCCAGACTGTGCGAAAAAAGCTGGTGGAGTACGAGTCTTTGGGAATTTTAACGGCAAAAAAGGAAGGGCGAAGGCTGCTTTACGGAAAGCGTGAGAATAGTTGTGAGGAAAATACCTCGAATCTGTGTTCCATGGATTGGCTGGAAAAAATGACCGCTTCCCCCAGGTTCCTTGACATGGTCAGTTTCTATCAGGGAAGCGCCGCCTTCGGATTTATCGGCAGCACCATACTGGATAATCTTCAGAAGGAAAATACCGTATTCCGTCTCAAACACGACTTCCTGGTTCATACGCTGGAGGACGAGATTCTCCTGGAGCTCCTGCGCGCCATGAGGGAACGAAAAGAAATCCAACTGGAAAATAAGAGCGCAAAGACAGGCCGGACCGAGCTGGTGGAAGGAACTCCTTTAAAGATTCTGGTGAGTACCCAGACAGGCCGGCGCTACGTCATCGTTCATCAGACAAAATCAAAACGTTTCTCCAGCTTCAGGCTGGACTATCTCCTGTCGGTGACGCGCTTGGAGTCAGGAGGAGATGACGGGGAAGCCCGTTACGAACAGCATAAAAAGGATCTGGAAAAGAATCTTTCTAAGACATGGGGCGTTTCCTTTGGCGACGGCCGTAAAAAAGAAAGTCCCCCTCTCCGGCGTCCGGCGGAACGGACTGCACGGATGG
>NZ_JBKVCZ010000200.1:0-8475 GCF_046966825.1 Hungatella sp.
AAACCTGGGGGTTGCAGCGGTTTCTTCTTAATCAACTGTCAAAGATGGGATTATAGCAGAGTAACAGGGAAAATGGAACAGAAAGATTAGAAATAATGCCCCATACAATCCGGCTGTTACAATTCACGGCACCAGGCGGCAGAGGCTCGCGGTGGGGCCGTGAATTGTAACAGCCGGCTGCCCCGATAAACAGGAGGAACAAATGGAATGCATGTGGCCTGCGTACTGCCTGCCTTATTTCCCTGCCCCGCAGGAGCTTCTCAAAATCAACTGCGGATGCAGCAGGATCGTGCCGATCGGAACGCCGTTTAGCAGGCTGTCCAGCGCGTAGTATCCGCACTTTCCCAGCTGAGGGCGGTCCTGGCGGATCGTGGTTAAGGGGGGCGCCGTGTAGGGACTCATCGGCAGATCATCGAAGCCGATGATGCTTAAGTCCTCGGGGATCTTCTTTCCCAGCTCCTGGCACTGGACCATGGCCGCATTGGCCAGCTGGTCGTGGCTGCAGATGATGGCGGTCACGCCGCGTTCCAGAAGCCGCGGCAGATGCTTCTGAATGCATTCGGAAATGTAATAGGAGCTTCCTGACAGCTGAGGATCGGCTGGAAGGCCGTTTGCCTTAAGCGCTGCAAAGAAAGCCCGGTGGCGTACTAAAAAGACGTGGGAGCCCAGCGCCCCGCTTAAGTATCCGATCTTCTTGTGGCCCAGGCTCTTTAAATGGTTCACCGCCAGTTCCATCCCCTCGTCGTTATCCACGGCGACGCTGGCGACGGGGCGGTTTGAGACGGTAAAGAGCATTTTAAGGACATTTTTGAAGGCGGAGAAGAACGGGCTGATGCCGAATCTCTTCCCCGAAGGCGGCAGCGAGCCCATGTACAACACGGTGGATGCGGCGCTTCTTTTTATCAACAGCGTTTATCTGTATTATGAGAGGACAAATGACATATCCTTTGTAAGAGAGTGCTATCCGGTCATGGAGCATATTGTGAAGCGGTACGAGGAAGGGACGGAGTTCGGTATTCACATGGATGAAGACGGGCTGATTGCAGCGGGAAAGGGTTTCGACCAGGTAACCTGGATGGATGTGCGGATCGGCGACATACTTCCCACACCACGCCACGGGAAACCGGTGGAGATTAACGCTTACTGGTATAACGCGCTGCGGATTATGGAGAGATTGGGCGGGACCGCCTCTGCCGCTCACTACGGCCGTCTGGCGGAGCTTGTAAAACAGTCTTTTAATGAAAAATTCTGGCTGGAGGAAAAACACTGCTTAAAAGATGTGATATCCGGGAGGGAAGACGGCGGCAGAGCGGACGCTGACAATCAAATCCGCTGTAACCAGATCTGGGCGGTCTCCATGGCTTTTTCCATGCTTTCACCGGAAAAAGAGAAACAGGTGGTGGAAACTGTGGCGGAAAAGTTGTATACTCCTTATGGACTGAGAACTCTCTCTGAGGATGAGAAGGAGTTCAGACCATTTTACGGAGGCAGCCAGCTTGACAGGGATTTGGCGTATCATCAGGGTACGGTCTGGGTGTTTCCGCTGGGCGGATATTACCTCGCATATCTGAAGGTACATGGATACAGCAGGGAGGCGAAGGCGGAAGTATGCCGCCAGCTGGAGGTTTTGGAAGGCGCCATGCGGGAAGGATGCGCCGGGCAGCTTCCTGAGATTTATGACGGGAAAAATCCCGTTTCTTCGAAGGGCTGTTTTGCTCAGGCGTGGAGTGTGGGAGAAATCCTCCGTGTATATGAAGCTTTGGAAAAAGTATAAGTAAAGGAGAATCGATGATGATGGAACAGGAATTAAATAAAGTTCTGGGCGAAAGATTTGGAAAAACTCTTGAGGAGGCCTGTATGGAGGAAATCTACCATGCGCTTCTTACCATCGTAAAGGGCAGGATGAAGGATCTCAAAAAGAATACGGGCAGCAGGAAGCTCTATTATATTTCAGCGGAATTTTTAATTGGAAAGCTGCTTTCCAACAACTTGATCAACCTCGGCCTGTTTGATGAGACGGCGGAAGTCTTAAAGAAGCACGGAATCGATATTGCGGATATCGAAGAGGCGGAGACAGAGCCATCGCTGGGAAATGGCGGCCTCGGAAGGCTGGCGGCCTGCTTCCTCGACTCGATTGCGACGCTTGAGCTGCCGGGCGACGGCGTGGGCTTAAATTACCATGACGGCCTCTTTAAACAGACCTTTGCAGACCATAAGCAGAGGGAAGAGAAGAACCCGTGGATGACTGGGGACGACTGGCTGACAAGGACGGACGTTCGGTTTGAAGTACCGTTTAAGGATCTTACCGTGACCTCCACCATGTATGACATTGACGTGCCAGGCTACAAAGGCGGAAAGAATTCCCTTCATTTATTCGATTTAGACTCGGTGGACGAATCCATCATCCATGACGGAATCGAGTTCGATAAAGAAGATATCCGGCGGGGCTTAACCCTCTTCCTCTATCCGGACGACAGCGACGAGAAGGGACAGCTTCTGCGCATCTACCAGCAGTATTTCATGGTGAGCAACGCGGCTCAGCTGATTTTAAAAGAGACGGAAGAGCGAGGATTTGATCTGTACCATCTCCATGAGCATGTAGTCATTCAGATCAATGATACCCATCCGACCATGGTGATTCCGGAACTGGTCCGCCTCCTGATGGCAAGAGGCTTTAACATCGACACAGCCATCGATGTGGTGAGAAAGACGTGTGCGTACACCAACCACACCATCCTTGCAGAGGCTTTGGAAAAATGGCCGGCTTCCTATCTGGAAAAGGTGGTTCCGCAGCTGATGCCGATTATCCGGGAGCTGGATAAGAGGGTGAGACGCGATTTCCACAATGAAAAGGTCTATATCATCGACGAGCAGGAACGCGTTCATATGGCTCATATCGATATCCATTACGGGCAGAGCGTCAACGGCGTTGCGGCTCTTCATACACAGATTCTCGAGGAATCAGAGCTGAAGCCGTTTTACGATATTTACCCGGAAAAATTCAATAATAAGACGAACGGCATCACATTCCGCAGATGGCTGCTGCACTGCAACCATGAGCTGGCTTCCTATATTGAGGAGCTGATCGGATCCGGCTATAAGATTCACGCGGAGGAGCTGGAAAAACTCCTTGACTTTCAGGATGACGAGGCAGTTCTGGACCGTCTCCGCCAGATCAAGCAGAATGCAAAGCTGGACTTAAAGAAATATTTGAAGAGTACCCAGGGAGTCGAGATTGACGAAAATTCGATTTACGATATCCAGGTGAAGCGTCTCCACGAATACAAGCGCCAGCAGATGAATGCGCTTTACGCCATTTATAAGTATCTGGAGATTAAGAAGGGCAATCTGCCGAAGCGTCCCATTACCATGGTTTTCGGAGCGAAGGCTGCCCCGGCCTATACGATTGCCAAGGATATTATCCATTTAATTCTCTGTCTGCAGGAGCTGATCGACAGCGATCCGGAAGTGAGCCCGTACTTAAAGGTCGTGATGGTGGAGAATTACAATGTGAGCAAGGCTGCGAAGCTGATTCCGGCCTGCGACATTTCCGAGCAGATTTCCCTGGCTTCCAAGGAGGCGTCCGGAACCGGCAATATGAAGTTTATGTTAAACGGCGCGGTGACTCTGGGAACCGAGGATGGCGCCAATGTGGAGATTCATCAGCTTGTGGGCGACGATAACATCTATATTTTCGGAAAATCCTCCGATGAGGTTATTAAGCTCTATGAAACCAGCGGTTACTGCTCCAGAAAGATTTATGAGAGCGACAGCCTCGTGGAGGAGCTGGTGGACTTTATCATCAGCAAAAAGATGATCTTAACCGGTGATCCGGTTAATTTAGGAAGACTTTATAAAGAACTGGTTTCCAAAGACTGGTTTATGACACTTCTGGATTTGAGAGAGTACATTGCGGTGAAAGAGCAGATGCTGGCGGATTACGAGGATGAGCGTTCCTGGGCCCGCAAGTCCCTGGTTAATATTGCGAAGGCCGGATACTTCTCTTCAGACAGAACCATCGAGGAGTACAATAAGGATATCTGGCACCTGTAAAACGGATGGTTTGCGCTGCAAAGTGAGTGTGAACGGAAGCAATGATACGCTGGAGGAAATGGAAAGACTATGGCAGACAGAAAAGAGCAAAAATGGTGGAAAACATCGGTGATCTATCAGATCTATCCCAGAAGCTTTAAGGACAGCGACGGCGACGGAATCGGAGACTTGAACGGAATCATAGAAAAACTGGATTACCTGGAGGAACTGGGGATCGACGCCGTCTGGCTTTCACCTGTGTGTAAGTCACCTCAGGACGACAACGGGTATGATATCTCGGATTATCAGGATATCGATCCGCTGTTCGGCAGCCTCCGGGATATGGAACGCCTGATTAAAGAGGCGGGAGAGCATGGGATTAAGATCATCATGGACCTGGTCTTAAACCATACGTCGGATGAACACCGGTGGTTTTTAGAAGCGAAGAAGAGTAAGGATAATCCCTACCATGACTACTACGTTTGGCGCGACGGTGAGGAGGGCGTTCTTCCCAATGACATGAGAGCCTGCTTCGGAGGCCCGGCATGGGAATGGGTGCCGGAACTGTCACAGTACTATTTTCACCAGTTCTCCGTCAAACAGCCGGATTTAAACTGGGAAAATGAAGCCGTACGGAGGGAAATCTACGAGATGATCCGCTGGTGGATGGACAAAGGCGTGGGCGGCTTCCGCTTAGACGTCATCGATCAGATTGCCAAGGAACCGGATTTAAAGATTACGGGCAATGGACCGCGCCTTCATGAATTTATCCGGGAATTGAGCCGGGAGACGTTCCAGAAAGGGGATTGTGTCACCGTAGGCGAGTGCTGGGGTGCCGATACGGAGCGTGCAAAGCTTTACAGTGCGCCGGATGGAAGCGAGTTCTCCATGGTGTTCCAGTTTGAGCACATCATGCTGGATTCCGTACCGGGCAGGGAGAAATGGGATCTGGCGCCCCTTCCTTTTGTAAAACTCAAGGAGGTTTTAAACAAATGGCAGTGTGAGCTGCAGGGGAGCGGCTGGAACAGCCTTTTCTGGGACAATCACGATCTGCCGCGGATCGTATCGCGGTGGGGCAATGACAAGGAGTACCGTGTGGAGTCGGCTAAGATGCTGGCCACGGTTCTCCACGGCATGCAGGGAACGCCCTATATTTACCAGGGAGAGGAACTTGGCATGACGAACACGGACTATGAGATCGGAGAGTATCGGGACATCGAGACGCTTCATATGTATGAGGAACGTCTGGAAGCCGGGTATTCCGAGGAGGAGATCATGCGGTCCATCCACGCCAAAGGGCGGGACAATGCCAGAACGCCGATGCAGTGGAACTGCGGCGAGGGAGCCGGATTTACAGATGGAACTCCCTGGATCCGGATCAATGGGAATTACGGGGAAATCAACGCGGAAAGAGAACTGGCGGATCCTCAATCGGTCTTCCATTATTATAAGAGACTGATCCATTTAAGGAAAGAGTATCCTGTCTTTGTACATGGAAGCTTCCACCTGCTTCTGGAGGACGATCCGAATATTTTTGCATACGTGAGAGAATGGGAAGGCGTCCGCCTGCTGGTACTCTGCAATTTCTTCGGCAGTGAAATCGAGTGCCCTTTAAAGGAGATGTGGGAAGGAAAAAAACGGCTCCTGTGCAATTACCAGGATGGAGAGAATGAGGAGATTTTAAGGCCGTATGAGGCCCGGATGATTCTGCTTTAAGAAAGAAACGCTTTGGCCCGGCGGCTGAACCTGTGGAGGAAAACTGCAGGGGAGGCGCCGGGCTTCCGCATAATCATAAAATACATTCTAAAACGGAGGTCTGCCCATGAGCGCCGGTTCAGTAACAGAATACACAGATAACTTAAGTGAAAATGGAAAAAAGTATGTCAGCGATTTCATCGGATTCATGCGCGAACAGTATCCGCAGATTGATTCTAAAATTTGCTTTTCAATGCCGATGTGGCTGGCGGGAGAAAAAATGAAGGACGGATATATCGCTGTCTCTGCGGCCAAAAATCATTTTTCAATCCATTTTTCAGAGGAAGGCTATGTCACCAACATAGCCAAAATGGTACCTGCCTGTAAAACCGGAAAGCAGTGTATCAATATCAAATATGGAGATGACGGGTCCTATCAGATAGTGAAGGGTTACGTCAAGGATTTTAACGTCTTCCCGCATTCATAATACCGGGAGTATCGGATCGCGGGTAAAATATCATGGGGAATTCCCTCCTCTTTCAGAAAACGGGAGGCTTCCATAATTTCCTTTAGCGACAGACTCCTGTTCAGCTTTTCACGGTTTTCTATCTGTCTTTTCATCTCCAGAACCCCTATATGCAGCATCGAGCCCAATTTTACGAGCACTGCCGCCGGTATGCGGTCTTCTCTGATCCAAAGGCAGTAGGGCTTCCTGTCCTGCTCACAGGGGCTGTAGAAGCTGGCTCCGACGACCCGGCAGCCGCAGCTTTGGCATTCCAGTACCAGGCTGTGGCCTTCCAGAAATGCCTTCGTGTCTTTTCCGTGGCACTGCGTGCATACCAGATGGGATAAGTCCGCATTTCGTATGCAGCAGGCGCATAAATCGCTGTCCAACCCTCTGTAGTTCTGTGTCATATAGGCGTCAATGGCGTCTTTCTGTTCCTCCAGCAGATCGGGGATGGCGTGAAGCTGGAAACTTTCGATTAAGGCATCATTTGCCCAGTAGGAAGGCGGGATTATAGAAGCGTGCTCAAAGGAACGGCAGGCGCTGCACCAGATCCACAGGCCGCCCCGTCTGGGCCTGTCGGCCCTCAGATAGATATGGCCGCCCCTGTGCCCGCAGACTGGACAGACAGCGGGGAATTCACAGGTGTCCAGCAGTGATTCCATAGAAATGTCCGAGCTATGCCACATGATATCCCTCCCTTTTTCTTTCAGACTTCATACAGCCGGACGAAGCTCTCCGGCCATAATCCTGTGAATCCATTGTACCATAGGCTAAAGATTCGTGAAAGACTTTGCCGTGCGGTTATTGTAATCCGTTCGCATTGCAATTGCCCCTTTCTTTCGTTATAATGGATGAATACAAATGGCAGGAGGAATTGACATATGATACGATGTGCAACCATAGGAACAAATTTTGTGGCGGACTGGTTTATGAAGGCGGTCCAGGCGTGTGACGGGATCACCTGCAGCCTGGTTTATTCCAGAAACAGGGAGACGGCGGAGGCGTTTTGCGGGAAACACGGAGCGGGGCGGTGGTGTACGGATTTAATGGAGGTTGCGGAAGCGGAGGATGTAGATGCGGTCTACATCGCCAGCCCTAACAGCCTTCATTACGAACAGGCGGCGCTGATGCTGTCCCATGGAAAACATGTGCTCTGCGAGAAGACCATAACCTCGAATGAGGCGGAGCTTAAGGAACTGATCCGGATTGCGGGAGAGAACCGCGCAGTTCTTATGGAAGCCATGCGTTCGGTCCATGAGGAAGGATTTTTGCGGCTGAGAGAGGTGCTTCCGATGGTGGGGACGATCCGGAGAGCCAGCTTCCAGTATGCGAAATATTCCTCGCGATACGATAAGTTTAAAGAAGGAATCATTGAAAATGCATTCAACCCGGAGTTTTCCAACGGCGCTCTGATGGACATCGGAGTCTACTGCGTCCATCCGCTGGTACGGCTGTTTGGTATGCCGAAGAAGATTATCGCAGATTCCCTGCTTCTCTCCAACGGTGTGGAAGGAGCGGGTACCATCCTGGCCTCCTACGATGGCATGCAGGCGGAACTTCTCTATTCCAAAATCACCAACAACCGCCTTCCAAGTCAGATTCAGGGAGAAGACGGGACTCTGGTGATCGACAATATTACGAATATCTGCAGCGTGGTTTTCCATGACAGAAAAGGCAATGCGGAAACGGTTATTGAGCTTCCACCGGAGCACAGCCTGGAGGGAGAAGTAAAGGACTGGCTCCGCATGATTGCGACCGGGGAAGGAGTTCGGGAAGACAACGAATGTTCTCTGATGGAACTGCGAGTGATGGATGAGGCGAGACGCCAGGCGGGAATCGTCTTCCCAGCTGATCTCCGCAAAATTACCGGGTGTTGATTATATGAAAGCAAAGGGGGATTACCTATGTATTATTCGACGACCTGTCCGTCACCTGTGGGAGTGATAACCCTAGCCTCCGACGGAGAGAGGCTGGCTGGTCTGTGGCTGGAGGGACAGAAGTATTATGGCGGTGCGATCGCAGGCAGCATGACAGAAAATGATGATGTGCCGGTGTTCAGCGCCGCGAAACAGTGGCTGAACCGATACTTTTCAGGGGAGAAACCGTTGGCCTCGGAACTGCCCCTGGCGCCTGTGGGCAGCGAATTCCGGCAGAAGGTATGGAAGATTCTCTGCGAAATTCCGTATGGCAGCGTGATCACCTACGGTGATATCGCAAAAAGAATAGCTGTGATGTTAAAC
>NZ_JBKVCZ010000201.1:0-8455 GCF_046966825.1 Hungatella sp.
TTCAAAATGGTTCCGGGTGCATCGCACCAGGAACCATTTTGTCTACAGTCTGAAATTAGATACATTATCTAATTTTTATCTTCAATCCATCTTTTTTATATGCATTTAGTATAGTCCCTCCCCCTATGTGGAATGTCAAGCCTCATTTTATACGCTCTTTTTCTAAAATATTTTTATATTATGTTTGCTATTGCTTGTTATTCTAAATATTTTTTAGTATAATACAGGTAAATTTGCATAATGCACCTTCCCCTTAGGGTAATGTTAAAACAATAACAATACCGGCAAACCGTGATGCAGTGTAATTTTGCATAAAAAAAGACAACCATCTCCCTGTGAAGCTATGGTTGTCTCTTCAAAACCTTCCCCATAAGGGGAAGGTTTTGGCATCCTGTTATTCAATTTTCACAAATTATCTGCACTCTTCCATCCGGGTAACCGGCACCAGTATTTCCGTCACAAACTCCGCCGACACCCGCGTCGTCCAGTAATCCACCACATACCGCTCAAACGATTCCTCGCCGCAGATATATCCTTTTCTAGACGCCCATTCCTCAATCTTCCCGTATTCCCGTCCGATTGTATCCAGCGATCCCACGTGATAGACCGAAGCCATCATGGTCCCGCCCAGCGTCTTTAGTTCCGCATCCTTTACCAGCGGGCGGAGCGGCATCTGCATAATCCTGGCCCGCCTGCACGTCCCATCCCGTTTCTCACGAAACGACGGGAAATTTAAGATAACCGGCCCTGTGATCTCGTTATGTATGCTTTCCAGATAGTTCACCCACGGAATATTGATGATCGATTCCATGTAATTGTATGAAAAATCCTGTTCTTTACTGCAATACACCGTAGAATTCACATATTTTATCGTCACATCGTGTTCTTTGCGCTGAGAAACAAGCTCCGCCTCACGGACGAGCTCATACCAGTCCTTCACAGCGGTATAGCGGTATAACAGCTCCTGCCGTTCGGTCTGCAGTTCCTCACTCTTGCTCAAAAAGCTTCGCTCCAGGCATTGATACGTACTGCCTTCCACCAGACTCTGCATCTGTTCCAGACTGAACCCCATCTGTTTATAATACTTGACGACCGGAACCAGAAGCAGTGTCTCCTCGCTGTAATAGCGGTAATTGTTCTCTTCGCTTACCATATCCGGAGAGATCACTCCGATTTGATCGTAAAAGCGAAGTGCCTTTTTTGACACATTGCAGATACGGCTTACTTCACCGATAGAATATAATTTTTTAGCGTTTTGCCTTTCCCCCATAGCAAACCAGACAGCCTCCTCTGATCAGATTTTGTTTACCTTTCCGTATAAATCTTCTAATATACTTTAGTATAAACCTTCCCCTATAGAGGAATGCAATAGTTTTTCTGAGGAAATTTCCAGTATATGGATTTTACCTTTCCAGCCTCTCTCTGCACGCTTCTATCACTTTCTTCATCGCATCCTGTCCCGGGGCGCCGATAGTCATACGCTTTTTCACACACGTCTTCATGCTGATGGCGTCGTAAATGTCTTCCTCAAACACGGGACTGATCGCCTGGAATTCTTCCAGGGACATATCGTCCAGTGCAATCCCCTTCTCAATACAGTATAACACCAGCTGTCCCACGATTCCATGGGCGTCACGGAACGCCACACCGTGGTTCACCAGATAATCCGCGGCATCTGTCGCATTGGTAAAGCCATTCTTCGCACTCGCTTCCATGGCATCCTTCTTAAAGGTCATGGAGGAGATCATGCCAGTGAAGAGCGCAAGGCAGCCCTTTACCGTATCGATGGCGTCAAAGGTCAGCTCCTTGTCCTCCTGCATGTCCTTGTTATAGGCCAGCGGAATCCCCTTCATGGTCGTCAGAATGGAGACGAGAGCGCCATAGACCCGGCCTGTCTTTCCACGGATCAGCTCCGCGATATCAGGGTTCTTTTTCTGAGGCATAATGCTGCTTCCGGTGCTGTAGGAATCATCGATCTCCACGAACTGATACTCGTTCGTATTCCAGATGATAATCTCCTCGCAGAAGCGGCTCAAATGCATGGCAATCGTCGACAGCGCGCTGAGCAGCTCGATGACGTAATCACGATCCGCCACGGAATCCATGCTGTTTAACGTCGGTCCGTCAAATCCAAGAAGCTCCGCCGTATACTCCCGGTCCAGGGGATAGGTGGTGCCTGCAAGCGCGCCGGATCCCAGCGGACAGTAGTTCATCCGTTTCCTGATATCGGAAAGGCGGGAACGGTCGCGGTCAAACATCTCAAAGTAGGCCCCCATATGGTGAGCCAGCGTGATGGGCTGAGCCTTCTGCAAATGAGTAAAGCCCGGCATATACGTGTCCAGATTCTCCTCCATCAGCTTTAACAGCTCTTCCAGAAGGGATTTGACCAGACCGTCCAACTCATCGATCTCGTCTCTCGTATACAGCTTCATGTCCAGGGCCACCTGGTCGTTGCGGCTTCTGCCTGTGTGAAGCCGTTTTCCGGCCTCACCGATGCGCTCCGTTAAGACCGCCTCCACGAAGGAATGAATATCCTCGTGCTCCGCCGTAAATGCAAGCGCTCCGCTCTCTAAATCCCTGCGGATTCCTTCCAGCCCCTCTATGATCGCATCTCTGTCTTCTGTCGTCAGAATTCCCTGCTTTGCCAGCATTTTTACATGGGCAATACTGCCTTCGATGTCCTGATGGTAAAACTTCTGGTCAAAGGAAAGGGAAGCATTGAAATTGTGTACCAGTTGGTTCGTCTCTTTTGTGAAGCGTCCGCCCCATAATTTCATATTTCATTTCTCCTTAGCATTTTATTCTTCTGCGCATGACCGGTTTCTTTCTGCGGCCTGCGGTGATTCCTGCAATGAGAAGCAGCAAAACGATGCTGCCCGCCGTGATCATTCCACCCGTCTTTAAACCCTGCGGCATATAGCGCAGCTCCACGATATGTGTTCCGGCCGTAAGCCGCACGCTTAAGAAGGTGTCGAACAGCTTATACGGCTCCGTCTCTTCTCCATCCACCAATATGGACCATCCCTTGTCGTAAGGAATGCTCAAATAGAGAAGCCCCGCCCTTTCGGCTTCGATTCTTCCGGAGATTTCCGTATCTGTCTTCTTCGTCAGCTCCATGGAATTTCTGTTTAACACATTGTATACCGATTCCAGACCTTCCGGTATAAATCGATAGGCCATAGCAACCAGATCCTGCTCGTTGTCATCGTTGCGGAGCGTCACTTCCTCGCCTGCGGAAATCCATCCCAGCTCCAGCATGTATCCGCGGTTAATGTTGTCGAAGCTCTTCGTATTTTCCCCCATCAGGGCGCTTACCTTTTCCACCTTCTTGTTGCTCACATAGACGTAATAATCGCCCGATACCTCCGGTGTGAAGGTGAAGCTGGTTCCGAGAATCTCGCTCGGCACCTCCTCCAGCACAGGGCTGGCTCCCAGCACCACGGCAAGATCGTTCTGCACATCCGCCGGGTTGGTGATGTCTAACTGCCAGTTGTCCTCAAGATCGTAAGGGACCATGACTCCGAGCGGCAGCGTAAATTCATTGCGGTAGAGATACGTATGGTCCTCCACCTCCATCGGAGTGAGGAGACCGGTATCGGCCGGTGTCTCTGAATACAGCGCGTATTTTACGGAAAACAGCGAATCCACCAGCGGCGTGCTGCCGGTGATGCTGTAAGCGTTGGTGGAACTCTCGCATCCCAGCTTTTTAAAGAACTTTGATAAGTCCGCGTTAGCTGTGGACGAGAACAGGGATACAGACGGGAAATTCATCCACGCGCCGTCATTTTTCGTCTTCCTGGTGACCTTTTCCACCCGGTAAAAGGAAGGATCGCTGATCCCTTCCGTCAGTCTCACGCTGGCGTCATTATCCTTTACGTAGCTGGTCCGGCTGGTCGTGGTAACGCTCGTCACTGTCGTATTGACCGCCGCTTCCACCGAAACGACTCCCAGCGCCAGCAGGATGACGAGATTCCGGTTGACCCCCTTCTGATACAAACAGATCAGCCCCGTATAGGCGGAAAGGAATAGAATCGCCACATAGAACACAGAAAAATGGTACGCTTCATCCGTGATCAGCTTCTGAGCCATCAGCACAAATACGATCGCCGCAAAGAACGCCAGCACCACATGCTTCCACGGCGTCTCCTTCAAATGACTGTACGCCTCATAACACATCAGAAGAACCAGAAAAATATAGATGAAGGACTGGCGGCACGGAAGGCTGTTGGGATAATGGAACCCATGCCAGATAAAGTTAAGTACATTGAACGAGAAGCTGGCAAAAAAGAACAGCAGCAGACCGCAGTACACCACTTTTTCCCGCCGTTTGATCTTCCGGTTTACAAGATACAGCAAAAACAGCATAAGGACCGCCACGCCGCAGTAGATATTCGGCCAGTGATCCAGTCCGATCTCCGTCTCCACATCCGGTAAGTGTCTCGCCAGCATATCAAAGATCGGAAAATAGGAGGTCACCGTCTTCGGAAAATTAAAATCTCCGGACGCGGTCATCTGCAGCGCGTAGATCTCCGGAAGGAGCACTGCCGCGGCCAGACCGCCTGCCAGAAGGGAGAACACCGCGAAGGAACTGATATTTACCATGTAATCCTTCCACGATTTCTTTCCATCCATCACAAGCAGGGCGATGAAGTACAGCACCATAAAAATACATATCATAATGGATATGTAATAGTTTGACAGAATAGATAACCCCAGAGTAATGCAATAGAGAAAACATTTCTTTTCCCGTACGAGGCGCTCCAGCCCCAGCATGATCAGAGGGAACAAAAGGATGCAGTCCAGCCACATGATATTCCAGCTGTAAGCCGCCATATAACCGGAAAGCGCATAAAAAATGCCGAAAAATGCGATACCGAAATCCGAGGTTCTGCAGTGCTTCCGCAGATAGTAAGCGAAGCTTAACCCGCTGAGACCGATCTTGAACACGATCATATAGGTCATGAACTCGATAATATACGCCTTGGGACAAAGCACCAGAAGCCAGTTTAAG
This sequence comes from Hungatella sp., assembly GCF_046966825.1. NCBI lineage: Bacteria > Bacillati > Bacillota > Clostridia > Lachnospirales > Lachnospiraceae > Hungatella > Hungatella sp. The sequence continues at coordinate 5,012 of NZ_JBKVCZ010000201.1, forward strand.
GGGCTGGCCAGATAGTAGGCATAGAGGGCCGCGAAATTCACGCCCATCCCCACATCCCAGCTGTACAGGAAGCTGCCGCCATGGGTCAGCTTGTGCTGAAATTCGGAGAAGAACGGCGCATACTGGTGGTACATATCCGTTCTTAAGAAGCTCTCCTCCCCAAACGGAAAGATTCCGCGCTGGGCAAAGATAATGATCATGATAATAACCGGCACAAAAAATGCAGCCACAAGTCCATCCGATGGCCGTATCAGGCTGATGCTCTCTCTGCCGTCCCGTCTCCGTTTCCGGGTACGGTCACTACGGACCGGATTTTCCTGATCCTGATACATACCCTCATCACGGGCTGCATACCTGGAGTCGTCCCGATCCGGAAATTCTGCGTCTTCATCGTATTCGTATTCTTCCTCTTCCACGGGTTCCAGAAAAAGTTCCGGATAATTCTCGTATTCCCCTTCAGCCGCCGTCTGACCGTTCAGCAGATCAAAGGAATCCAGGCTGTCACCGGGATCCGCACACAGTTCCGGCGAATCTGTCCTGTCTCCCGAATCCGTTCTCTCTCCCACACCGGCGTTCGCTTCCGCTTCCCCATGTTCAAGATCAGACGCGTCCGCTACAGAATCCGACGACACCGTATAGCCCTCGCCCAGGTCCAGTATAAGTGAAAAATCCTCCAGGGAAGCGGACGGTTCTTTTTCGTCCGTCCCATTCTCCGAAGGTATCAAATTTTTCTTCTCCGTCTCAGTTTCCCCACTGCTCCGTTTTTTCTCTGATGTCATTCTTAGTATGTCCTCTAGTTCTTTAGAAATCTTTTCAATCTCGTCATCGCGTTCCATATGCAGTTACCTGGCCGTACTTCGGCCAACCTTTCACAGGGATTTTTCTTCGCTCTTCCTGAATATAAAAAGTTTACTGAATACGTAGTTTACAATTACAACAATCACAGAAACTGCAATCTTGCTGATATACTCGTCCATATGAATCCATGATACCATGACAATCATAAAGACCATCTCCATCACACCCGACACGGCTCTGCACGCCACAAACGACGTGATCTCCTTCATGACAAAGGCCGGGCGCATATTATAGCTCTGAAATACGAAAATCTTATTCACAATAAACGCAAACAAGACAGATACCGCCCATGCCACCGCTGTCGCTATGCGGTAATCGATATGAACCTTTACCATGGCCGCATAGACCACCCAGTTCACCAGTGTGGTCAGCACCCCGAAGATCAGATAAGAAATGACCTCTCGGTTCATAACCTTGTCCCATATTTTTTTAATCATAACACTGCTCCTGTCAAAATTACATTTCTTCTATTGTAGTATAGTGCCGGAAAAATGTAAAGCAAATCCCCATGAATAAAGGAATCCTTAAGATTCTTTATCCAGGAACTGCTTCGCTCCCTCCGAATATACAATCTCATAGTCGTCGGTGATAAACACGCCGTAGGCGCCGTCGATGGAATCGAGCAGGTCCTTTCCCTTCTCCAGTCCCATGGAAAAGCAGGTCGTGGAAAGGCCGTCCCCATCCACGGACAGATCGGAGATGATGGTAACCGATATGAGTCCGTTCTGATACGGATATCCGTCTCTGGGATTTAATATATGGTGGTAATTCACCCCATCCTTTTCAAAATGGCGTTCATAGACACCGGAGGAAACGACTGACATTCCGTCGATGTTCAGCGTCGCAATTGTCTCATTCCGGTCCGCATAAGGTTTCTGAAGACCAACCTTAAAAGGCGTTCCATCGGGCCTTTTCCCGATACAGAGCACATTGCCGCCCAGATTGATCACAGCGCTCTTCACGCCCTTTTCGACAAGATAGTCCTTCATGCGGTCCGCAATATAGCCCTTGGCTATAGCCCCCAAATCAATGGCCGTATCCGGCGAGCCAAACGTAAGGGTATTCCCAGCCAGCTCCAGATTCTTCCAGTTTACCTTGTCCCTGGCTTCCCTGATCTCGCTATCCGAAGGAACTATATGTTCATCCGACGAAAAATTCCACAGGGAACTGAGGGGCTCGACGGTAATATCAAAATCCCCATCCGAGACTTCACTGTAATGAATTCCCTTTTCCAGCAGAGCCGCCACATCGTCTGAGACGGTCACGGTCTGTTCATCCGCAGAACGGTGGTTCAGCTTGTAAATCTCGCTTCCCTCGATGGTTCTGCTGAATATATTCTCATAGGAACGGCACAGTTCCAGGCTGCCGTTTAAGATGTCCGGATCATCCGTATCATACAGAGTCACGGTTACAAACGTATTCAGCATAAAACTGGACTTTGTAATTGGTTCGATCTTTCTGGCGCATCCCGACAGCAGCCAGATGGAAGCGGCAGCCGCAAGACAAACCGCGGCAGCCGCCATTCTCTTTCTTTTTTGCATATTACCTTACCTTTTCCTTGTATAACGAATAGTGACATTCTAACAAAGCGCTATTTGAAAGTCAAGGACCGCACCGCCATTTTCGCGTGATCTACAAACATGCTGCGGATCCCTTCCAGCTCTCCCAGGCCCTTCAGCCGGCACACCACATCGTATCCGTCCGCCTGAAATACGCTCTTCCAGGAGTCCTCTTCGTCGCCTGCCATATCGTTGTTGGCATGGTCTCCCGCCACGATCATCAGCGGCTGAAGCACCACCCGGCGCGCACCTGTCTGATCCGTCTCGCGCTTCATATCTTCCAGCGAGGGCGTCGCCTCCACAGTCCCGACATGGTACCGGCCGTATCCCTGTTTCTTAAATTCCGCGGCAAGGCGTACATAGACCTCATTCGCCGCATGTTCTGTCCCGTGTCCCATGAGAATGATCTCCGTTCCCTCCTGGTCAAATTCCTTCGTATCCTCTGCCAGAATGCGGACGAGCCGCTCATAGTCCTCATCCGAAGTGAGCAGCGGGGCGCCTACGGCCACTGCCTCAAAGGAAGCCTCATAGGGACTCATCTCCTCCATCATGGCGTCGAATTCCTCACCGCTCATGACATGGGTGGGCTGTACCAGAACCCGTTTTATGCCCTGATTTAAAAGTCTTTCCATTGCCTCCGACACTCCGTCGATCGAAATGGAATCCCGTTTTTTTAAAATATTAATAATCACCCGGCTGGTAAACGCCCGATGAAACTCGTAACCATGAAAATGTCCGGCAATCGTCTTCTCGATCTCCTCGATGGTCTTCTTACGGCTGTCATTATAACTGGTTCCAAAGCTGACCACCAGCACTGCATCCTCTTTTTTCATCCGTTCCGTCCTGTCCCTTCTTTTTTGATTCCCTGATACCATAACACAGATAAAAAACGGTGTCAAACAGCTTTTTCGGTTTCAGTTCACAGCCCTGTCGATCTCTGCTTCCCGGTCTGCCCCGGCTGGCTTATGGGTGGTTTCCAGTGACTTTGCAGGGGATTAGCAATTCTTAACGCGCAGGATTTTTCGTT
>NZ_JBKVCZ010000202.1:0-8260 GCF_046966825.1 Hungatella sp.
GTAATAGTAGATCCTTCCTTCCGCCAGAACCATCTTCTGGCTTTCCGGCTGTCCCATGATCACCATGGGATCCAGAACCTGGACAGTTCCCCCTGCATTTCTCACCAGCTCCAGCCGGTCATATGGAAAATGAAGGCTTTCCGGCTCTTTTCCATCCTGCAGTTCAAATTCAAGAGCTGTCTGCGGAGTTCTGAGGAAGTAATCAGCGCCGTCGGTCGTAAACAAGTACCGCCGCTCTTCGATCTCTCCGCTGTTATTTTCCACCATTGTACCGTCTCCGGCGAATAAGTATGCCTGATGCATCACCATATCGTCCGGATTGTACCAGCCGTAAAATACATCCACCAGCTTTCCCGTCAATCCTCCATTGCTCGAGGAGGTACCCATACCTCCAAGTACGGCGATGCTTCCGTCGGCAAGCTTTTCCACATCGTAATCGATAAAAGAACTTCCGGCTGCCGGATTCTTACCAACGAAAGAATCTTCTCTGTGAACGCTGTCTTCCGATTCCGGTTCTTTTTTCACCGCATCAAGCGCGCTGGTTATCGCCTCCAAGTCGATGGTTCCCGTATCATCCGGCCCAATGATTAAATTCGGCACCCATTTACCGTCTTCAAGCTGAAAACTGAACAGGCCGCAGCTTCCATGAAAAATGATCTGATCCTTTGAGGCGTAATCTATGGTAATGGTACTTTCAAGCCCCTTTTCCAATACCTGTCCGGAAAGCCAGGAGGTATCCGGCATCTCCACAGGCATAGCCGGCGTCTCGCCGTCATCCTTACCTGCAATGAAAATGCTGGTAGGACCGTCTCCGCCTCCAATGATGGAAACCGCCTCCGGATCCACGGGTTTTTCCCTGACGGTCATGAGGCACAGCACTGCCGCTGCCGTTACGATCACGGCGCAGAGCGTGATCCTAAAGCCCGCTTTCTTATAGTTTAAAACATTCTTTATTCTCGATTTCGTATGGCTCTCTCCAAAGGCCAGGGGCAGGCGCGCTCCGCTGCCTTTCTCCGCAGCAGACAGGAGTGCCAGCGAGTACTGCCTCTTTCCGCCCTCTCCCAGCTCGCTCACCACCGCCTCGTCACAGGACATCTCCATGTCCTTGCAGAGCAGACGGAATGCTATATGGGCGATGGGGTTAAACCAGTGCACGATAACCATCAGAAGCCCCAGAAGCTTAACGAGATAGTCACGACGCCGGATATGGATCCGTTCATGCCTCAAGACACACTCCCGTTCCATCTCCGTTAAGTTTGAAGGAAGATAGATCACCGGGCGGAATATTCCCATGACAAAGGCGCCGGGAATCCGGTCAGATTCATAAATCCCGTGTTCCGGTCTCCGGCCTTTTTCATCCTCATGGTCCGGATCGGGCTCCTGGATCTTCACTGCCGTTCCAAGCCTCCATTTTAAACGGATATACCCGGCAAAATGGAAGAGGAAGAAGACCAGCATCCCCGCCTCCCAGACTACCAGCATCACAAACAGCAGGATCTGTATGGGATTGACCGACATATAGGGATTGGTCACGGTCATAGTCTGCTCCAGAACCTGGTTTACGGGACGGTCTATAAAGAAGACCCCCGAATCAATGGAGGGCGTGTTTTCATAGATGATCCGCTCCTCCAGGGGATTCGAATAAAATGGCAGCAGGCTGTAAGCCGACTGGAGGGAAAACGGGCATAAAAAGCGAAAGATCACCACCAGCCACAGCACACAGGAAAACCGCTTGGGAAGCCTCCTATACAGCAGGCGCAGCGCCATCACCAAAAGGGCGGCAAAGCCTGCGGTAATGCTCATGTTCAAAAGAGTGATCATCATCTGATCCACATCCATTACTTCACCGCCTTTTCTATCATCTGTCTGATTTCCTCCGCTTCCTTCGCTGTCAGCTTTCTGTCCTTCAGAAAAGCAGTCACAAAGGCGGGCAGAGAACCGTCAAAGTTTCTGTCCACTACCGTCTCACTCTCGTACTTTAAAACCTCTTCCCTGGGAATCAGTGAGCTCACGACGGCCTGTTCATTCTTCACGAAGCCCCTTCCTGCCAGTTTTTTTAAGACCGTATAACAGGTGGACTTCTTCCATCCCAGCTTTTTTCCGCAGATTCTCACAAGCTCCGTGGAATTCACCGGCTCATTGTCCCAGATCAGGTTCATGAAACGGTATTCGCTCTCATACAGTTTCTTTTCTTCCATGTAAATGCCTCCCTCCAATCCATTATTGCCGCATGGTTCTGGTCTATCGCAGTAGTCCTTTGCATTAAGTCTATCACGATAGACCTCTCATGTCAAGCAACTTCAGGGAGACTGTCCAGTATCCTTTTCAGAGAGGCTGCCTTTCCCCACTTTACAGATTAGTAATTGATTCCATTAACAGCCAGTTTTCCATCCACGATACCAAATGTGATGCCTGGTTTCCTCTCCTCCGACTGCTCCTGCATATGAAACCCTGCCATGCTCGCCTCCAGCGCCGTAATATCCGTATTTTTTATGGAGGAAATAAGATCAGCCGTAAAGATCTTCTCTTTTCCGAAAGCGAGAAATTCTTCTCTCGTACTAACCACGACGCCTTCATCCGGAAAACCTATATAGGTAGGGAAGGAGATGCAGTCAGCCAGCGCCTCCAGATCCTGTTCTGCGACAGCCTTCTGAATTCTGCCGGCAAAGGCCTCCGCCTCGCTCTGATCCACGGAGAAATTATCCAGGCCGCCGGACTCCGCCTGTTCTTCCGTCATACGCTCCTTTGCCGTGGTCTCCGCAGGCGCTTTCTCCTCCGTCTGCCTTTCGATCTCAAACTCCGGACGTCCGAGCGCTCCGGGCGCAATCTCATACTTTTCAAATACTACGACTGGATTGCCCTTCTCATTGATATAGAACGGGGTATCCGCCGTCACGGTTTCAAAGCCGCCTTCAGCCTTTGTAAAGAATTTCACTTCAGAATCCGCTTCCCGCGCTTTGATCTGGGCGCGTATGCTCTCATTCGCCTTTTCCATGTAACCCGGCCCTAAAAGGTCCTCAAGGCTCAGATACCTTCCGTTTGTCAGGTCGATATTGTAGTAATACGTCTCGCTGTAGGCGGAGACCCAGTTTTCAGATCCGCTGACCGTAAAGGAGAGATGGGAATCGTTCTGGCTTTTCAGTTCATACCATACGCGAATCTGGATATCATGCTCTTTCCACTCCGCTTCCGTTCCTCCCGTATCCAGGAATGCTTTTTTGTACTCCTTTGCCCGTTCTACGGCCGCTGCCGCGTAGGCATCGCACTTCGCCTTGATTTCCTCGTTGATCTCTTCCGCCAGATTTTTCGTCTCGCCGCGAATCATCTCAATTCCCGGGACCTCCACCGAGATTCCGGCATCATCCGTGTCAGACTGCCACGATTCTGCGGTAAACAGCCTTACGATAGCTCCAATCACCGGAATCCCCTGTATTTCTTCGGCAAATGTCGGGTTGGTATTAACCCCGACGGCGACCACTACCGTCAGTGCGGCAGCAGCAGCCAGACCACAGCCGGAGATCACTCTGCACCGCCTTCACCATTTTTTCCTGTCCCGGCGATCCATTGCCGGCTGGTCCGGTACGCCATTTCCTTCTTTTCGCCGCGCAGCGGCCTGCGCAATAGCTGAGGCCACAGTCTCCTCCAATCGGTCCGGGATCGGAATGTTGTCGTATACGTTCTTGCTGTCCTTTAATCTACTCATATCACCAGCTCCTCCTTTAATGATTTAAGCCCTCTGTACAATTTCGATTTTACAGTGTTTACACTCAGTTCCATAACCGCAGCAATTTCCTGCAGAGACATCTCCTCATAAAATCTCAGTCTGATCACATTCTGGGTATCGGCCGGAAGACGGTCCAGCTCTTCAAAGAACCCCTCCGTCTCCCCGTAGCCCGGCTCCACATAGGCGGCCTCCTCACCCAGCGGTTCATCACTCACGATTTCCCGGTTCCTCTTTTTGACATAGTTCAGACTCTCATGAACCAGCACTCTGTAAAACCAGGTTTTAATATACGAGATCTCCCGTATCGACTCATAATGCTCCAGCGCGCTGCAGATGGCATTCTGAACGATATCCAGTGCGTCGTTCTCGTTTCTCACATAGGTATAGGCCAGCCTGTAAAACTTCTTCTGATTTGCAATGATATAATTTACCACAATGTCATAATGATCCTGTTTCATATTTTGTTTTCTGTCTCCTTTCACAGGCATGCTGTATTTGTTCCCGTCTACTTTATTGACAAACACAGGATGTGAAAAGTTTCATCTCCTGTAATTTTTTTATTGAAAGAATGGGGTCGAAAAATTATATCATTGTATGAGGCAGGACGCAACCAAAAACAGCAGCAGGCATCCGGACACATTCGTCCAGACGCCTGCTGCTTCTATTTCATAGGAGAATCCGGACAGCCGGACTCTTTATTCCAAATTACCCCAATCAGCCAATATCTCCCGTTACCGATTTCGGGATCGTAAATTCCACAACTCCCATATATCCCGGAGCCACGGTATATTCGTCAAATACAAGCACCAGCTCTCCATTCCCGTTGAAATAGAAGCTCTCGTCACCTGTAATCTGATTGAAGTCCTCTGCGGCCTCTTCACCGGATTCAAAGAAATACATCTTGGAGTCGTCCGCCGCCATCTGAGCCCTCATCTGCTCTTTTATATTATCGCTGAGAGCCTGAATATAATCCGCTTTATCCCGAAATAAGTCCTTCAGGGTTACTACCTGGCCTGTTGCCTTGTCTATCGTGAAGATCTTCACAAAGTCCGCACCGCTGGCCATAATCACGGTTGTGTTAATGCGCAGAGACAGATATTTATCATTGTCTGTCACCACCTGATAGCTGGAGGTTACAGAGTAATGGCCCTCGCCGGCAACGTCCTCTGTCACTTCCTTCTCGTATTCGGCGATCAGCTGGTTCGCATACTCCTCGATGGACTTGTTGACCTCTGTATTCGCCTGATCTCCGATGGATACCTGGGGAATATCGATCTTCGCCTCATAATTATCTTTTGTATCTTCAAAGGTCCGGAAGGTTACCACCTTGGCAATGGTTCCGAGTACCGGAATATTTTCCATGGCATTTGCGGTCGTAGGGCTTACGTTTGCCATCACGGTGATGGCGAGCAGCGCGGCCGCCGCTGTTAATCCTGTCTTCTTTGTAAACTGTATCACGATTCTCATCCTCTTTTCTTTTTTTGCCTTTTCAATTCCTGCCATCATGTTTTCCCTGGCCGAGGCCGGCACCGGAATGTTATGATATTCTTCTTTTAACTTCTCCAAATTGTTTCTGCTGTCGTTTTCCATAATGTGTCCCCTTTCTATGACATTTCCGACTTCAGTTCGATTCTGAGTTTTTTCAGTGCCCGGTACAGTCTTGCTTTTACCGTATTGACATTCAAATCCAGCACCACAGCGATCTCTTCCAGCTTCAGTTCCTCTATAACCTTTAATACCACGATGGTACGGTCTTTTTCCTCCAGTGACTTAAGAAGCTCCATCGGATCATCCTCATGATAGACATCCTCGTGGGGAATCTCCACCCCCTCCAGACCGATGCTCTCCTTCTGTCTCTTCCTCAGAAAATCGACGGCCGTGTTCATCACCACGCGGTAGATCCAGGTGGATAAATAATCCGGCTCCCGCACCTTACTAATATCTTTCATCACCTTATAAGCACTTTCCTGGACAATGTCCAGCGCATCCTGTTCGTTATTCACATAGCTGTAGGCGAGACGATAATACTTTTCATAATTGGTCAGGAGTATTTTCTCAGCTTCAGCTTCTAAATTCTTCTTCAAATATTCTTCCTCCTCTCTCCTCTTCTGTCTGTTAGACGTTTGCTGTTATAAAAAAGTTGCGAAAAATACAACCATATTTCCTTGGCGCGATCTGCACATACCCGATAAAGCGGGGCACGCTGTCCTGCCCGGAAGGCCTTTTATGTAATAGGAGTACTTTCCTACTACATAAAAAGTGGCACCCGGAAAGCCTTATACCTTTCCGACGTGCCACACTTTATTATTATACTATAGATCTAATCATTTTTAAAGAAAAAACGGATAAATATTAATTTCTTTCGCTACTCAAAACGCACAATTTCTTTTTTCAGCCTCTTCATAATCTTCTTTTCCAGACGGGAAATATAGGACTGGGAGATTCCGAGCAAATCGGCCACCTCTTTCTGGGTCATTTCCTCCCCCTCCTCGTCGGACAGGCCAAAGCGGAGCTCCACGATCTTTCTCTCCCTTGGGCTCAGCCGGCTGATGGCGGAATTTAAGAGATTGCGTTCCACTTCTGTCTCCAAATCCTTGTAGATCACGTCCTCGTCTGTTCCCAGAATATCGGACAGCAAAAGTTCATTTCCATCCCAGTCCACATTTAACGGCTCATCGATGGAGACCTCCATCTTCGTCTTATTGTTGCGCCGCAGATACATGAGAATCTCGTTCTCAATACAGCGTGACGCGTAGGTGGCCAGTTTGATGTTCTTCTCAGGGTTAAAGGTGTTGATCGCCTTGATCAGGCCGATGGTTCCGATGGAGATTAAGTCCTCTACGCCGACGCTGGTATTGTCAAATTTCTTGGCTATGTAGACGACAAGGCGGAGATTATGCTCGATCAGCTCCGACTTTGCGCTCTGGTCGTCTTCGCCTCCCAGCATGGCAATCACTCTCGCCTCGGACTCATTATCCAGTGGGGCCGGAAGAATATCGGCGCCGCCAATGTAATGAATCTCTCCCTGCTTCGGCATCATCAGCGTCTTAAACGTGGGTACGGCTTTAAACTGGAAACGGTTTGGTACGGAAACTTTTAATATCATATCGGTAATCTCTCCTTTTCATCTGAAACTAATCTTCATGCAGAAGCATCTGGTATTCCCCGTCCACAGACAGGGGACGTCGGCAGACAGCCACCAGAGGCTTTTCTATAATTTTCACGTCACTGCCCTGGCGTATTTCCATTTCATCCAGGAAAATCCCGGGCATCACGCCTTCCTTCTTTCCCACACTCCCAAACGGAATGTATATGACAGAGGACACGCTCTCGCACAGCTCCTTAAGCGCCTCGTAGGTCACCACATGAACCGGCCGGTGCGTCACTGGCTCATACAGCCGGTTACCGGTATCGAGAAGCGCTGTCACCGTCTTCTTCCGCCCTCTGTAATGCATCGTTACCTCGTAGAAATGGTTCCGGCTCTTTCTGGCCTCCAGAACGAAGCCCAGGATACACCTCACGCCGAAGTAAGCGCCGGCAGCCAGCAGCAGCAGTCGGTAAAACGGCATGGCCGCCCGGTTATTTCCGCGAAGGATCTGTTCTATATAATAACCGGCCATCGTATGCTGGTAGAGAGCCTGCATGGCTCCGGCCATCATGACGGTCACCAGATAGAGGCAGGCTACAGCCTTGCCAATCTCCCGCTTCTTTCTGACGCCGAACGCCGTCACCACCATCAGGCAGCTGACCACGGCGTAGGTCATAAAAAAAGAGACTGCGGGGGGAATGGACGGAAATGCCGCGCACAGGACGGCCCAGACAGCTCCCAAAGCAGCTCCCAGCACGATTCTGTATCTGCCCGCCCGGTATCTCATCACCTTTCCGGTTATGGAAAGCACAAGATAATCCAGGATCATGTTTATGACAAAAAACACATCTATGTATAAGTCAACCGTCACTAAAAGTTTTCTCACCTCCTGCCCTGTATGAACATTATAGTCAGAGAGACCTTCAGATTTTGTCAAAACGGCGGCCCTGATTCCTGTTTTTCATCGCCTTTTTCCCGGTATTTTCATCATAATTCGACATTTTATGGTCAAACATCTGTTTGCACCACCCCGTCCATACGTTTCACGCACCCATCACAAAGCTTTGCAGCTTTATAGACCTCGCCGCATACCGCCGAACACGAGGGAGAGAGAGTTTCCGTATCTCACACAAAAAAAGAGTCGAACCTGGCAGATTTTTTCCGCCGGGTTCGACTCTTTTCTTATAGAGATTGATAAACAGGACAGGCTGCGCGCTCTTATTCGCCTAACTGAGCGATACGCTCCTTCACCTGATCCATCATCTGTGTATATTTTTCCAGTTTCGCCTTTTCTTCCTCCAGTTTGGCTGCCGGCGCCTTGCTTACGAATTTCTCGTTGCTCAGCATTCCCTTTACGCGGGACAGCTCCCTGGACAACCGCTCCTCTTCCTTCTTTAACCGTTCTTTTTCCTTCTCGATGTCTACCAGCTCGGCAAACGGCATATAGA
>NZ_JBKVCZ010000203.1:0-8197 GCF_046966825.1 Hungatella sp.
ATTCAGCGGGGTCTTTGTACAGCCGTTTGATCTCCTCCGTGGAGCTGCCCCAATCGGCCAGCTGAAAATGCGGCTTGTCCACGATAGATTTCCAGTTTCCGCCCCATATGAGGCCCAGCGACACACCTACCGCGCCGGCTTTTTCGAAAAAGCCGCCGGTCTCGTTATAGGCTCCCTGCCCGTCATTTCGATAGATGTCAAAGGCTGTTCCCCACTGATGAAACGAACTGTAAGAGCTTCCCGGCGCATTGGTCACTATACTGCCCGGTTTTGTGCGGCCCTGTGCGTAAAGCGCATCCTGCTCCGCTCTGGTGCGCAGCGTCTCGCCTATTTTAACTGCCAGTCCCTGTTTTCTGCACTCTTCCACCATGTTGGCGGCCAATACCTGCAGACGGGGATGGCACAATGTGATATCTTTCATCTGATTATCTCCTTTCCTCATGTTTCCGGCCGAAGGGCGGCTGACGTCTTTCACCGTTGAAAGCCGCCCCTTCCATGCGTAAACATAAGTGTTTCTAAGATATCATATGACAGTTCGTGGACAGCCGTTCCCCCGCTCACGTTGAGCGGTCGTCTCATACAAGTCTGTAACGGGGCCGCTCCTCTCCGAAGAGCCAGTATCTCAGCCAGTCATCCAGTACAATCCCGGCAAGGCTGATCCAGAGCCATAAGAAGGAAAACTGCGGGCAGATCTGCCCAAGGATGTTACCGGGCAGTCCGCTGTAATCCCAGATATTCCACCCCAGCCAGATATTGACGATACACCCCGTAATCAATTCAAAATATGTAATAACCGCCGCCCCCAGAAGCATCTGCTTCCACAGGGGCAGCGTCCACGGAAGCAGTTCATTGATCAAACCAAGGCAGATAAAACAGACGCCGCCCAGAATGAACATGGTCCAGTGACTCCAGCCACGCAGTAAAATCTCCATGATATTATATAGAAGGCCCCCTGTTACAAACAGGAGCAGATATTTGCCCGTCTGTTTCACCAGCATCTCCCTCCGCCTCAGACTCTTTGTAAAGGATATGCTTCTTTCTGCCGTAAATTGCTATAGAAATTTCAGTTCCTGCTGATCGTATTCCTGTTTCGTCTCCAGCAGCACCGGGGTCTGTTTCAGCATTCCACTGAACTTTGTATCATCCAGTACCCAGTCTTTCATCTGATCCGGCTCGACGATGAGCGGCATCCGGTCATGGGTGCTGACCATCGACTGGTTGGCTTCCGTCGTTAAAACCGTAAATCTCTTTTCGTCTCCAAACACATTGTAAAAACCGGCCAGGAAGATGACCGGAGCGTCCTCCCGGTAAAATGTCACTTTCTCTTTTTTCCGGTTCCATTCATAAAACCAGGTACAGGGAATGATGATTCTCCGATGCAGAATGCTCTCGCGAAACATCTTCTTTTCCAGAACCGTTTCAGACCTGGCATTAAAGATCACGCCCTTCCCCTGAAAATTAGGGAAACCCCAGTGCTGCCATTCCAGCTTCATTTCCCCGTCTCCCGCCACCAGAACCGGCGCCTCATCTGTGGGATGAATATCCTTTCTCAACCGCTCCAGGCGAAGCTTGTCATTGACTGTTTCCACTAATTTTTCGATCTCCCGCGCCGTCTCGTCATCCACATAATATCGTCCGCACATACGATTTTCCCGTCCTTTGCCCTGTTTTTACTGGTAGTATTCCATGTTTTTCTTAAAAATACACTTCGATGCCGCCGATCAGGCAGCCACACAGGATTGCCGCTTCATACGTGGTCTGATCCTCCAAACTATTACGTATTTTCCCGAAACAGCTCTCATTGATTCCTGTTAAAATATGAGTATGCTTTATATTCTATCAATTCTAATGCCTTCGTACTACTCTGTCAAATGCAATGTCATATCGCGCCTGATGTTTCGATATCCCACAAAGAAAAAGGCCCGGCCGCTTTTAACAGCTCCGGAACCTTTTCTCACAATTCTTTATTTATGAAACAGCGACGTAATCATATTCCAGATCCGCGTAAAGATACTGGCGATGCGGTGGAACACATTTCCCTCCGGGTGGTAGCTCTCATCCACCTCTGCAGTGGTGCTCTTATCCTTTTCCTTGATTTCACCGGTACGCAGAATGATCTGCACGGTACGCGGGGACGGGTTCTTCTCCGATGTCAGGGATACCGGCTTTGCGTCCATATCGATATTCAAAATGGTGGTATCCTTTGTCGTATACTCATCCCATTTATCGTCGATCAGGGTTTTAATTGTATCCTTTGCATTTTTAAGCACGTCTGTCTGATCCAGCCCGTTTCCCATTCCATCCAGGGTTCCTGCCAGACCGTTAAGTGTCTTCTGGGTGCTGGCGTTTAAAGAATCGCCCACCGTTTTCATCTGGTTTTCAAAGGAGGTGCAGAACATGGTCAGGGATTTTAAACTCCTGGCGGCGGTGTCTGTCATTTTCCCCAGATCCCTCAGAGTATCCAGCGTATCCTCGTGATAGTAGTTGACCGTCTTGGTCAGGCTGTCTGCATCGGAAATGATATCGTCCAGCGTGTTGCACATGCTGGCTGCCAGATGGGACATATCCGCCGTATTCTGCAGCAATCCCACCGCATTTCCCTTCTGGGAGGCGGCTGCCTGCAAAAGGACCTCTGTCTGTCCGATCATGGTCTGTATATCCGTAATCAGTCCGGTGTTTCCCGCAGTGCCATGGAAGCCTTCGACGATCGCGCCAACCGCAGCGGCGATATTACCCGTGTTTGGCTGGGAAGCAGTAGCGGTCTCATATAGTGCCTGAGAAGCATATCTCATGAGCGCATCGATCTCATCGGTGGCCATGCCAACCTCATTTCTCAGATAGGAAGCGACCTCATCCTCATCTCCCAGATTCACTCCCGCACTCTCCATCTCGCCGATTAAATCTTCCAGGCTGTCCTCACTGAAATATTCCGCTTTTTTACCGCTTAGCCCGCCGGTCGATGCGATCAGCCCGGCAAGTGCAGGCGCCAGCGCACTCACACCGCCATCCAGCTTTGCCTGCGACTGTTTGAAGGTCTCTAAATCTGCTTTTGTCTTTTCCATCAGCTGCATAAATGCCTGTGCTCCCTGATCCACCTGGGGACTGTTTAACATGGAACTGATTCCCCGTAAATCATCTCTTAAATCCCGCATGGTGGCCTTCATGTCCTCCAGATCCGGCGACAGATCGTCGAGATGGCCGGTCAGCTCATTTACATGGGAATTCATGGTATCGAGGAATTTTTCTGCCTCCTTCATATGCCCGGAAAATGGTTCAAACTGCTGGGACAATTCATTTAGGCCAGCCAGAGCCTCGTCAGCGTCGGCGTATACCTTACCCTTGGAGTCTGCGAAAAGCTGGCGGCTGTGATCGAGTCCGCGCAGGCCGTTGGCCGTATCTTCCACACTCTTCTGCATTCCGTCGAATGTATCAAATAGTGTATCCAGGCTGTCGCTGATGGCATCCGCAGAGTCCTCGAGGGTCGTCTTCGCCTCGCGCAAATCCCCCACCTTATCGAGCTGGGCTGCGGTCAGCGGAACAATGGTAAACACGACACCGCTGAAAGAGAAATCATTCGTTCCAATGCGGATAGAGTAGTGCTGCTCTTCTCCCGGAAGCGCGAAAAATATAACCGCGTTTAAATTTCCCATCGATTGGACCTGAGCGCCTTCCGCTTCCAGACTCAGGTTTTTATCCATATCCACAACGGTTCCAGCCATGAGAACCATGTTATTGCGATAATAATCCGATACCTGCTTATTCGGTATCAGATCCACATTTACTTCCACCAGGCCGGCCGCGCCGTAAAGCTCTTCCGCCTTCTTCTCCAGTCCGTTTAAGCGGTAGCTCACCTGGATATTCCAGGGGAGTTCTTCCCTGGTGGTATCCGTGCCGCCTTCAAAATAGAAGCGATCCTCTGAATTTTCCAGGTTAAAAGTAAGCTTCCCCTCCGAGTCCGTCACCGGTTCGGCGTGATCTGTCATATTGGTAATTCTGTTGTACGTGCCGTAATCGACAATCTGGCTGCTTCCATTCGTGGTGTAGCTCTTTACGACACTGCTCTCTTTTATCTCCCCATAGGGGTCCATGGTGATATAAAGCGTCTCATCGCAGACCGGGGTGTCTGCCGCCGCTCCCGCCTCCATGGTCGGGCCGCATGCAAGCACTGCTGCTAAAACAAACGCTGTAATCCGTTTACTCTTCCTCATGGCTGTCATCTCCCTTTTCCTTCTGATCTGACTCTCCGGTCTGCGCTGGAGTTATGTTTTCCTCTGGACTGCTTTTTCCTGTTGCGGAAGCCGGACGCTCTGCTGGTGTCAGGTTCTTCTCCGGCGCCGCACTCTCCTCCGACGCCACGTTCCTCGCCCCCGTCAGATTTTTAGCCGCCGCCAGACGTTTCCGCCTTCTCTCTTTCCGCGCATCCGCTTTCTCCTGCTGCCGCTTAATCTGCTTATCAAATGCGGACAGGAGAGCCGGAAGCAGGGACAGAACCAGTGTCACGCTCAAAAATGCCCCGCGCCCTACCAGACGCCCTACCTGGGAGATCGCCTGTATGGACGAAGTAAAGTACAAAAGATAGCCAACCACCATCAAAATACCGCCCGATGTCATGATGGACAGCGTGCTCTTGTTGACAGCGGCGACCGCAGCCTCCCGGCGGCCTTTTTCCTTACGAAATGCCAGATAGTTGTTTGTCATCAAAATCGAGTAATCGATGGTGGCCCCCAGCTGCAGGCAGCTGACAATAATGTAACCGATATAGATCATGCTGTCCCCCATCACGTAGGGCAGCGTCATATTTAAATAGATGGCAACTTCGATGGGTACGATCACGAGGATCGGAACCAGGATCGACCGGAAGGTAATGAATACTACCAGCGCCACACCGGCCAGAGACAGCAGTGATACATTATTATAATCTTCCGTCAGAATATCCCTGATATCAATGGTTGTAGGCGTCATTCCAATTACGTAGGAATGATCGGGATAATACTTATGTACGACCTCCTCCAGTCTGGCACTGCACTCGAATGCATAGTCACTCTCCTGCAACGTATCCATGGAGATCAGCATTCTGGCGTAATCCTCATTGCGAAGCTGGCTGGTTAAATCCTCGGGAAGAAAGCTTTCCGGAATCCCGTTCGGCATGGTGCCCGACATGGAAATCACGTAGTTGACGAAATCCAGATTCTCCAGTTCCTTCGCCAGTTCTTTTTCCGTCACACTGGAACCGTTCGGCACGATACAGATTGTCATATTGGACTTTTTAAACAGGCTGTTAATCTCCTGCGTGTCCTCATAGACCCGCGTTCCCGGCCCCGCGCCGATGGCGTCGTCGCCGTACAGGAACTTATTCATACTCTGGCCGAAATAACAGGGAACCGCTAACAGGGCCGCTAACAGGAACACCGGAACCCGGATCTTGTACATGGCCCGTGCAAATCCATCAAATGAGGCAATGAGCGGCTTATGCGCCGTCTTCACGATCTTGTCGTCAAACCGGAGAATAAGCGTCGGCATCAGCAGAAGTACGGTAAGAAGGCTGCATATGATGCCCTTTGCCAGGACGAATCCGACGTCCTTACCAATGGTAAAACGCATAAATGCAATGACGATGAATCCTACGATCGTCGTCGCTCCGCTGGCGAGAATGGAACTGCAGGATTCCCTGATCGCCTCCACCATGGCCTCATGGATCTCCATGCCCCTGTTTTTCAGGGCCGTAAAGGTATGCAGCAGGAAAATGGAGTAGTCCATCGACACCGCCAGCTGCAAAATAGCCGCCGTGGAGAAGGTAAAGAAGGATATCGTTCCGAAGACGATGTTCGATCCCATATTCAATACGATCGCCACGATCATTACGAAGATAAAGAGGAACGGCTCCATCCACGACGTGGTCGTCAGTGTCAGGATCAGCCATATGATAACGATTGACATGGCAATCGCCATGGTGATCTCCCTGGTGATCGAGGCCTCACGCTCCTTGCTGGACACTGCGCTTCCGGCAAAACAGCCCCGGTCCTTTCCGACGATCCGGTAGATCTCCTCGATGGCCGCATTGGTGCGCGGTTCTCCGTCTTTATCTTCAAAGACGATGTCCATCAGGGCATTCCCATCTTTATAGTAATCATCGATTGCCAGCAGATCGACGCCGATGAACTCCGTCATGCTTTCATTAAGGAACGGCGCTCCCATATAGACGTCGGTCGAGACGTCGGAGCCCAGTACCAGATCCACCCCATCGACCGCGGATATCTCTTCCCGGATGCGTTTCGCCTCCTGTAAAGATACGTCCTTAACCATGATCCGCGCCATACCGGGATAGCCAAACTCCGCTTCCATCACATCCAGCGCCTGTTTGGTCGGTGCAAAATCCGGCAGATATTTGCTCAGATCATAATTCACCCCTACAAACGGAAAACAAATGGCACAGAGAATCGTGGTTACCAGGAAAACCTTCTCAATGATCTTCCCGTGATACACAATAAACCGAATCACCTGATTGAAAATATCGCTGTTTCTTTTCATTATTGCCCACCTTTTGATTATTGTACAATCATTGGCTTTTGAACACATGTGTATTATAATTCACTTGTCGGTATATTTCAATAAGCAACGATTCGCTGCTTTGTACGTTAAACATCACTTATTTGCATTTGTGTTTAATATCAATCGAAACTGATAAATTTTGTTTTTAAAAAGGATTGTGAGGAGAATAATATGGAATCACAGAAAGAGGACCGGAGAATCCGCAGGACCCAGAAAATGTTAAAGGACAGCCTGATTGAGCTGATGACCGAGAGAGATTTTAAAAATATTTCCGTCAAGGACATCACGGAACGGGCGGATCTAAACAGAGGAACCTTCTACAATCATTACACCGATACTTACGATCTGCTGCAGAAGATGGAATCCGACGTACTGGCTGATTTCCAGGATATGATTGATAATTTCCTGTGCAGTCCAAAGAACGGATCGCTGATGCCCATCCTGCTGCCTGTTATACAATATATTGAAGAAAACGTAAAAATTGCCAGAATTCTGTTTGAAAACAGTGCATCCAGCGATTTCGTCAACCGCTTCCACCAGCTCATTTCTGACAACGGAACCGCTGTTTTCAAGAAACAGTATCCCGAAATCGACGATGTGACACTCACCTATTTCATCGAATTCATCACCTTCGGCCTGACCGGAGTCCTGCGCTGCTGGATCAACAACGGCATGAAAGAGTCAAAAGAAAAGATCGCGGAAATCGCAGATAAATCTGCCGTGCAGGTGGCACAAAATCTCTGGGGGCATTAAGCATTAGGGCATTAAAACGGGGTAAAGAAAAATTCACCGTTACACGAATAAAAAAACAATAGAAAAAGGAGACACATATGGATAATACTCCTGTCATTGAAACCGAACGCCTGCGCCTGCGCCGATTTACAGAGCGTGACGCCGAAGCGCTGTTCACCATACTCAGCGATCCCGAAGTCAATCAGTTTCTGCCCATGTTCCCGCTGACATCGCTGGAGGAGGCCGGGCAGTATCTCAAAGAACACTATTTAAGTACTTACGAGCAGCCCAGCGGTTACCATTATGCGGTCTGCCTCAAAACAGATGATATCCCCATCGGATATATTAACGTCAGCGATGACGACAGCCACGACCTGGGGTACGGTCTGAAAAAAGAGTTTTGGAAGATGGGAATCATGACCGAGGCCTGCCGGGCGCTGATCTGGAAACTAAAAACCACAGATTTACCCTATATTACCGCCACTCATGACCGTAAGAATCCGGGAAGCGGCCGGGTCATGGAGAAGATCGGCATGATCTATCAGTACTCTTATGAGGAGCAGTGGCAGCCCAAAGATATTCTGGTGGTATTTCGGATGTACCAGCTTAATTTTGACGCAGACCAGGACCGCGTCTACAAAAAATACTGGAACAAATATCCGGTTCACTTCATCGAGAAGCTGGAAGACGGTCGCATGCCTGAAACATTGACGGTCAATCAGAAGGAATCCTGATTCCGGAACTGTACGATGTTGACCGGGAAAATGAACAGATTTTAAAGGAGTACATAGAAGGAAATATTATTTACGATCTGGTTACATCCGTTATTGGAGCCGTATCATGGAATTTCCGGAATACGAACAGAGTCACCTATCCCGCCGCAGGCAACGGGGTATTCAGATGATTTCCTGAGGTG
>NZ_JBKVCZ010000204.1:0-8070 GCF_046966825.1 Hungatella sp.
TGGCGGCTCTTGTGGCTTTTTTGCTTTTCCGTACTAAACAGGGATTTCGTTTTTTTCGGGCTGTCTATTTTCTGCCCTCTATTATCGCAGCGACGGTAATCGGCCTGATGTTTTCTGTTTTGCTTAACAGCGATATCGGTCCGATTAATTCAATTCTGCGATCGATGGGGCTGAATTGGATGGCCAAAAGCTGGCTTTCCGATCCGGATATTGCCATGTATACGGTAACCTTTATCCAGGTCTGGCAGTATATCGGGTATTATATGGCGATTATTCTGGCGGGAATGCAGTCAATTTCCGATGAGGTTATTGAAAGCGCCCTTATTGACGGAGTAAACAGCAGGCAGCTTGCCTGGCATATTGTTTTTCCCCAGATTAAACCGGTGCTGGAAATCTGCTTTATTTTCTGCTTAACCGGATGTCTGAAATCTTTTGAGCATGCTTTTATTACCACCTGGGGCGGACCGGGAGTAGCATCCACCACGCTGGCTTTGTACATGTATAAATTGGCATTCTCTTCTTCGGAACTGGGGAAAGGGGCTACCATTGCCGTAATTATTGTTATTGGGGCTTTGGTCCTAACCAGAATTACCGGAGCTGTTTTCAAGGATTCTGATCAGGGAGGGAAAAACGTATGAAACGTGGAGTTTTGTTTTATGTCAAAATGATTTGCTTGTCTATTTTTGCAGTTAGCACGATTTTTCCTTTCTGCTGGGTTTTGCTATCTTCTTTTAAGTCAACCACCGAGATTTACGGAAATTCTTTTGCCCTGCCGGAGGTATGGCAGTTTGAAAATTATGTAACTGCCTGGAAAGGGGCGGGCATGTCCTACTCTTTTCTTAATTCTTTTATTTACACAGTGGTTTCTGTTGCACTTGTCTTAATCATCACTTCTATGGTATCCTATGTTATCGCCAGAAATCGTCACGGACGTTATTTGTACCTGTTTTTTTCCTTTGGACTCATGGTTCCCATCCATTCCGTCATTATCCCGCTGAACGTCCTGATGAACCGCATGAATCTGATAGGAACCAGGCTTAGCCTGATTATTGTGTTCGTTGTTTTAAATTCCTCTTTGTCGATTTTTATTATCACCGCTTTTATGAAGCAAATTCCGATGGAATTTGAAGAGGCGGCTACTATCGACGGATGCTCCAAATTGCAGATGTTCCTGCGCATTGTTCTGCCCATGTGCCGCTCTGCTCTGGCAACGGCCGGTACGCTGGCTTTTATTAATTGCTGGAACGACCTGCTGCTCAGCATGATTTTTGTCAGCAAAAGCGAATGGAATACTCTGAATTATTCCATATTTATGCTGAAAGCGCAGTTTATCGCTAATTACGGCGCCATTACTGCGGGGCTGGTTATGTCTATTCTGCCGGTATTCTGTGTTTATATTTTGTTCCAGGAACAGATTGTAAAGGGATTTCTCAGCGGGGCGATTAAGGGATAAAGATTCCGAAATCAAGAAAGGGCCTGATGATGAAAAGAACAACCTATCAGAATAGAATTTTCCGAACACTGCTTTTTTTCACGTTGGGGATTCTAGCGGTGTTTGTCATCAGCCTTGTAAATTTTTACCTTTTTTTAAGTCAGCACTATATTGTATACTGCGAAAATGTACTGACGCAGGTAAACGGCCAGATCGAAAACGTCCTGCATAAAATGACTCTGTCACAGAAAGAGGCGTTTTTAACCATTTGCGACTCTCCTCTTTATAAAAGTGATTACTACGATGAAAGCGTCATGTTTTCCGGCAGGAAAATTGTCACGTCGCTTGCAAACATCAGCTACAATAACGATGATATTGACAATATTTTTGTCCACATGTATCGGAACGACGGCTTTTACAGTACGGAAAAATCTTCCTACAACCGGAAGGATATTCAGGAAAAAATTACTCAAAATCAGAGAAAGATTGGTAATGAAACAAATTATGATCTTACCCTGAAAGCAGACGAAACTACCGTAGACACTGTGAATTTTTACAGCTATGCCTATGAAATGGGAACTGACAATATTGCCGCCGGCCTTTGTGTCAGCCTAAAATATGCTGTGTTCAGCAATATTCTGAATTCCATCAATCTCCATGAGTCACAGCAGGTGTATTTGGTTGCCCAGGATGGTACTGTGATCTACAGCGGAGGGAATCAGGGAGCCTTACCGGTCGATCGGGAGAATCTTTATTACCAGGAAACGGACATTAACTTTTTCGACAATAAAATTATCATCAGTGACAGTCTGGATTCCATTGACTGGAAACTGGTTGTGGTTGTTAACCATTTTTCCTTGTTTTTCTCTTTGTTTAAAAGTCCTCTGATTTTTCTGGGATGGTCTTATATCATTTTCGTTTTAGTGAGCATTGGGTTTGCTTTTTCCCGGTCGAAGGCGCTGGCGTCGCCTATTAACGATATCATTCAACAAATTCAGGGATACCCGGAGCACAACAAAAAACTGCTGGACATTAAAACCAACAATTCCGACATCGCCTCTCTGATAGAAAACTATAACCGGTTAATTCATCGGATAGAAAATCTGCATGCCATTAATATGCGTCAGGAAAAAGAAAAAATGCAGGTGGAATATGAAGCGCTTTTGTCCCAGATTAATCCTCATTTCTTATTCAATGCTTTAGATTGTCTGCGGGGGATGGCGCTGAAATATAAAGCGCGAGATCTTTCCCTGAGCATCCGATCTCTTTCGTTGATGCTGCAGTATAGTCTGGTAGATACCCATACCAGCGTTACCTTAAAAGATGAGATGGAAAACCTTCAGAATTATTTGGAAGTGGTTAAAAATCAGTCCGATAACCGTCTGGAGTGTCAGTTCGATGTTCAGCCGGATACCTATGATGATCCCGTGATTAAATTTATGCTGCAGCCTATTGTAGAAAATTCGGTGAAATTCCGTGCCAGAGGGGATCACAACTTTATTTGGATTTCGGCGTTTCACCATGGGGATGGATTGGTCATTGCCATTAAGGATACCGGAACCGGCCTCACCAGGGAATATGCGGATAAAATAAATTTTGTTTTACAGCAGAACGGCAATTTACGGGAAAGCATCACTGTCAGTGGGACGGGAATAGGATTATCTAATATCTCCAAGCGTCTTCATTATTCTTTTGGACCGGAATCGTTTGTCAAAATTGACCCCAATGAGGATGGCGGGGCTTTGGTAACCATCTATATTCATCAAAACCGCGGAAACGGCAGGGATCTGTCGCTTCTGAACTGATGGAAAAACAGGAGAATGGTAGGAGAAAGGGAGAGGTTATGTCTGTCAGAGTTATGATTGCGGATGACGAAAGTATGATACGTTTATTGGTGCGGGATATTATCGAAACCTATGTGTCCGGTGTTACGGTAGTAGGAGAAGCGGCGGACGGAGATGAGTGTCTGGATTTGTTTCAAAAGCTTAACCCTCAGATCATCATTACAGATGTGGTAATGCCCCATACAGACGGGCTGGAACTCCTCCGCCAGATTAAAGCTATATCTCCTGAAGTTTTGATTATTCTGCTGAGCGCCCATAAAAAGTTCGAATATGTCCATGAGGCAATTAAGGAACAGGCGTTTGATTATCTGTTAAAGCCTACTCGTGAAGAAGACATCAAGCGGGTATTTGGCAGAGCTTTAAAAGTGCTGGAAGAAAAGGAAAAAAATAAGGCTCTGTACAGCGAAATGAAACGAAAAATCAAAAAGTACGGAAGCCAGATTACCGTAAAAGCGCAGGAAAACAGCGCGGATTCCAGTTCTGAAATTTATACGGACACCATGGATAAGGTCATTAAGTATGTGAATGAGAATTATACACTGGAAATCGGCCTGCAGGAGATTTCCTCCAAGTTTTTTCTTTCTCCTGATTATCTGTCAACACAATTCAAAGTAAAGACAGGAAAAAATTTTAAAGACTATATCAGCAATCTGCGTATTCAAAAGGCAGAGGAGCTTTTAATGTGCTCCGAATTTAAAATATCGGAGGTAGCGGAGTTAATGGGATATAACGACAGCGGATATTTTATTAAGGTCTTTAAGAATAAACTGGGGTGTACCCCCAGCCAGTTCAGAGAATCTAAAAGGAGGGACGATCGGCGTCAGAAATAAGCCGGCGGGTACGATACGCGGACTCCCGCTTGCGTTGCAGGCTGTTTTTCTCGGAACAGTGCCATGAGAAAAAGCGAAAATTGCTGCGTTTCAGATCAGAACACAAATATAAGTAAAGGAGCAAAAACATGGAATGCGGATATAAATTGAGACCCAGGGGCAAGGTGGCAGACTGGGAGGCCGAAGGCTGCGAAGCGGTACTGGGCGGCGCTCTCGGCAGTATTTCCAGCTGTTATGTAATTCAGGAAGGTCCGGTTTATAAAATGTGGTTTACCTGGCAACAGTCTCACTGCATTGCCTATGGGGAAAGTACTGACGGAAAACACTGGGGTCTACCGACTGTAGTGTTAACCCCCAGGTATCAGTCTGAGTGGGAAATTCATGAGGTCAGCCATCCTACGGTGATTTACCGGGACGGGCTGTATCATATGTGGTATACCGGCAGAGTGTTTCCGACTGAGATTACAGCAGCCCGGTGCAGCATCGGCTATGCAGTCAGCAAAGACGGGATTCATTGGAAAAAACATCCCCAACCGGTATTAGTGCCTCAGGATCCATGGGAAAAGATTGGGGTAATGTACCCCCATGTCTTATGGGAAGAAGAGCTGGGGTGTTATCGCATGTGGTATTCCGGCGGTCGGATTACCGATCCGGATGCCATAGGAGTTGCAGTCAGCAAAGACGGAATTCATTGGGAGCGCTGTTCCCAGAACCCTGTGTTCCAGTCGGATTGCAACCGTTACTGGGAAAACGCCAAAACATTTTCCTGCTTTGTCTGCCCCAAAGAGGACGGCTGGTATACCATGTTTTATGTAGGAGCAGACGGAGACGGTGTTTTGGGAATCGGACTGGCACGCTCTAGGGACGGGATTTCCCAGTGGCAGCGGCACCCGTCAAATCCTGTTATTGCAGGGACAGACGGTTCCTGGGATTGGCGCAGCGCCGGAAAGCCAAGCGTTTTAAAAACGCCGAAAGGCTACCAGCTGTGGTATAAGGGCTGTAATGTCCGATTTGAAGAGATTGGCATTGCCGTGCATAAAGGCTTTGATTTGGGATTCCCCGAGACGGGGCAAGAAGGCGAGAATGAACGGGGACAAGACAACGGTACCGGAAAAGTCAACCTGTATGTGAGAGATGAATTGCCCATAGGAATTTATGTCATTCCCGATTGAGGAGGTTCTAGTAATGATTTTAAACGGATATCGGCCTATGCCTACAGGTACAACAGCAGGCTGGAAAAAAGCAAAATATCCGCTGTTTGAACCGGCTTTGAATACCATGTTCGACAGCTATGTCATCAAAGAAGACGGTATTTATAAAATGTGGTTTTCCTGGAGACCCACTAAATCCATTATGTATACCACCAGCACCGACGGAATCCATTGGGAACCGTTTTGCTGTGTGCTAACCCGTCAGTTGGATTCTTCCTGGGAGGCGGATAAAGTCAGCCGGCCCACGCTAGTGAAGAAGGACAATCGATATCATATGTGGTATACTGGTCACATGATTTGGTCCGGCCCCTTGTCTGCCGCCATCGGGTATGCAGTCAGCGACGACGGTATCCACTGGGAACGCCCCCTTGCCCATCCGGTGCTTCGTCCGGATAAGCCCTGGGAAAATCATATTATCTGGACACCTCACGTCATTTACGACGAGGAAGAGGATTTGTTTAAAATGTGGTATGCCGGCGGCGCAACAGAAGGCACCGAGTCAGACGCTCTGGGATATGCGACCAGTAAAGACGGTATCCATTGGACCAAATACCCGTTAAATCCTATTTTCGTTCCCGATGGCAGCATTCCATGGGAAATGGCTAAAGTATCCGCGCCGTTTGTGTGGAAGCGAGACGGCTGGTATTACATGTCTTATTTAGGGAACGATGCGGATATGAGAGGCAGCAACGGTTTGGCAAGATCCCGGGATGGCATTACTAACTGGGAACGGCATCCGTCTAATCCTATTATTGCCAGTTCAGAAGGCTGCTGGGACCATAATTGTATTTGCAAACTCATGATTATAGAAACAGAAACCGGATATATGGGCTGGTACAACGGCGGCAACCGGAAAATTGAGGAAATCGGAATTGTATATCATGAAGGATTTGATCTGGGATTTGAGACAGATGGAAAGCCGGCGCCGAATGAGCGGGGAGACTATTCCTATCTCTGCCCCATCAATATCACACACTGATTATTTGCTTGAAAACCAGCATCCATCACAGACAATTACACGTTAAAAATAAAAAGCGTCTGATCTTTGGGGGGATTACATGTTAGCGTCCATTCCTTTAAAGGACATCCAGATTCAGGATCGGTTCTGGAAGGAACGCCTGGATCTGGTGAGAAAAGAAATTATTCCCTATCAGTGGGAGGCAATGAATGACCGGGTGCCCAATGCGGAACCCAGTCATTGCATTGAAAATTACCGCATTGCTGCCGGACAGGCGCAGGGGAGCTTTTATGGCGAGGTTTTTCAGGATTCTGATTTGGCAAAATGGCTGGAAGCGGTAGCCTATGTGTTAAGCTTTCAGCCGGATCCTAAACTGGAGAAACTGGCTGACGAGGCTATTGAACTGGTGTGCGCAGCCCAACAGCCAGACGGATATTTGAATACCTTTTTCACCATCAAGGAGCCTGACCAGAGGTGGCGTAATTTGCGGGAAGGCCATGAGTTGTACTGTGCTGGACATATGATGGAAGCAGCAGTGGCTTATTTTGAAGCCACCGGAAAGCGCAGACTGCTGGATGCCATGATGCGGCTTGCTGATTTAATCTACAATACTTTTGGACCGGAAGAAGGGAAGATACACGCATATCCGGGACATGAGGAAGTAGAGCTGGCGCTGTTTCGCATGTACCGGGCGACCGGCGTGAGAAGATATTTGGAGTTATCCGCTTACTTTATTAATTGCCGGGGCACCGGGGAAAACTATTTTCGAAATGAAAACGACAGGCCGGGATATCTGCCTATATGGGGCTCTATGGACACAAATTCCGACATGTCCTATTATCAAGCCCACCAGCCGGTGCGGGAGCAGAAACAGGCCGCCGGACATGCTGTCCGGGCCATGTATCTGTACAGCGCCATGGCGGATTTAGCCGGAGAATTAAAAGACGAAGGCCTGCTGAATGCCTGCAAAACCTTGTGGAATGACGTGACAGAACGGCAGATGTATGTAACCGGAGGAGTTGGAGCGTCCGGCATTTTAGAGCGTTTTACCACCGACTATGATCTTTCCAATGAGATGGCCTACGCGGAAAGCTGCGCTTCGATAGGACTAATGCTGTTCGGGCTTCGGATGAACCGTGTTACCCGCCAGGCACAATATTTTGATCCTGTGGAACGTGCGCTTTATAATACAGTGTTAGCCAGCGTGGCGCTGGACGGTAAGAGCTTTTTCTATGTCAATCCACTGGAAGTATGGCCCAAAGCCTGTATGCCTTATACTTCCAAGGAGCATGTAAAGCCGGTGCGCCAGCCCTGGTTCAGCTGCGCCTGCTGTCCTCCCAACGTTGCCCGCACTTTTGCTTCTCTGGGGCAGTATATCTGGGCGCAGGATTCACAGCGGGTATATTTGAATCTGTTTATCAGCAGCACTGTAAAAGCAAAAAACGGCGCTATTTTAAAGCTCGAGACGGAATTCCCCATGGGAAATGTACTGAAAATCACTTCAGACCAGGTTCTCGAACTTGCAGTGCGGATTCCCGGTTATGGAAAAAATTTCAGGGCCAACGTTTCGTACCGGAAGGAAAACGGCTATGGGGTATTTGAACTGGAGGCCGGAAAAGAATTGGAAATTCAGTTTGATGCGCCGGCCTGTTTTATCCGTGCAAATCCTGAAGTGCGCGCGTGCTCAGGAAAAGTATGTATTCAGCGGGGGCCTGTGGTGTACTGTCTGGAAGAGATAGATAACGGATCCAATTTGTCTGCTCTGTCGGTGGATACCGCCGTTTCGCCGGGGGAA
>NZ_JBKVCZ010000205.1:0-7775 GCF_046966825.1 Hungatella sp.
GAGCGTGGGTTACCGGAACTTCTTTTCGCTCGATACCGACCTGAGGAGCCGCATCCGCCGCTTTGACGTTTACGGAACCGCCGTCGGTGATAATACCTTCCTTTGCCGTTTCCGGCAGAGACGGGGTCAAGTGTCCCGGTGATGAAAACGCAGTAAGAGTAAAAGCTGCTGCAATGGCTACTGCAGTGATTACAATGCGGCTTCCCCGGGGATTTTTCCATGAATGCTTCATAAAAACCTCTGATTTTCTGTAAAATTGTTTATTCTCATAAATGTTACGAAAATATTACAAAAAATACTATAACAATTTTTTGCATACTTGTCAAGTTTCGACACTATTTGCATGCTTTCTCCTGGCTGTACTGTTACAGTTCCCCGGCTCCGCCGCCGGTACCCGGATAAAGGAGACATACTGCTTGATAATTCTTCGCAAATATATTATGATTTGAGTAACACTACAGAAGAGGTAACAAGAGATGAGATGGCAAGAACGCGGTAAGAAGGAAATGCAGGGGATGCTGCTGCCAGTAATTGTGTGTGTGTGTTTTATTGCCAGCAGCCTTTTATTTCTCGTTCAGATGATTGTTAAGAGCGAGGAAGAGAACATTACAGATTTGTATAACGCGGCGAACCAGACCAGAACCGCCCTTTTAAAACAGATAGAAGGTGACTGGCAGACTCTGGAGGGACTGTCCGTAAGTCTGCAGAGCCTGGCGAATATCCGGACAGACGAGCTCATGGAGATTCTGACGGATGTCAACGATAAGAATGCCTTTATCCGTATGGGATACGCGGATGCCTCGGGACAGGGGGAAATGGTTGATCTGGCTGGTAATATAGAGGCGATATCCATCGCAGAGGAAGCTTTTTTTCAAAGGGCGATGGAGGGGGAAAAGAGTATATCCACAACCTTCGAGGACTCCAATGCAGCGGGAGGATACGTCAATTATTTTGCAACAAGAGTGTTAAACAGCGACGGAGAGACGGAAGGCGTCCTCTGCGCAGTCCATGCAACGAATGTATTAAGGGCGATTATCGATATGCCCCTTTTGAAAAATTCCGGCTATTCTGATATCCTGAATGAATCCGGTGATTTTGTAATAATCAGCAAACCCTCCATGGCTGAGACGGCTTTGTCGTCAAATCAGGAGGTGATCACGGAAAGAATCCGGGAGGAAGACAGCGGGAGCTTCACTGTAAAGGACGAAAAAGGAAGTAAATACATGGTGAATGTTCTTCCTCTGATTGAAGGACAGTGGTACCAGGTCAGTACGGTTCCGGTGGCGGTGCTTCGTTCCAGCTATATTGAGACAGCAAGAGGCATCATGGCGATTATTCTGGCGGCCTGTGTGCTGTTTATATGGCTGATCAGTTCACAGAGGCGTATGGCGGCTGAGAATCAGAAGACCCTGATGAAGCTGGCTTACAGTGATTCCCTGACCGGTATGCGTAATTTTGACGGTTTTAAGAAGGACGCGGAGAAATTCCTGGCGGAGCAGGAGCTTTCTGCCTGCCTGATCTGGTACGCGGATTTTAAGAATTTTAAGTTTATCAATGACGTACTGGGGTATGAGGGGGGCGACCGGCTGCTCTCCATGGTGGCGGAGTATTTAAAGATGGTGGAAAGTCCGGACTGTATGAGCTGCCGGATCGCCGCGGATAATTTTACCGGAATCGTGCAATGCAGGGAAGACGAAGGTCTGGTCCGGGGCCATAAGGAGATTCTGGACTATCTAAAACAGTCCGGTATGGAGGATTTTCCGTTTCTGGAGATTCCGCTTGGGGTCTACCGCCTGAAAGAGAGCGACCGGGGGCAGACGGTGGATGTCCTGGTAAACTATGCCAATATGGCTCATAAGACGGCCAAGGAGAAAAACGGCAGCGCGTTTGTCTATTACGATGACGACATACGGAAGAAGACGCTGGAGGATTCCACACTGGAAGCGGAGGCGGAGCCCGCCATAAGAAATGGGGAATTCCGGCTTTACATGCAGCCCAAGGTGGACATCCAGAACGGAAACCGGATCTGCGGCGCCGAGGTTCTGGTGCGCTGGCAGAATCCCCGTCTGGGGCTGATCCCACCGGGACGGTTTATTCCGCTGTTTGAGAAGAGCGATCTCATCATTAAGCTGGACCGCTATATGTTTGAACAGGCCTGTATCTGGCTGAAATCGTATCTGGACGGAGGCGGAAGGCCGGTGAATATCGCGGTCAACGTGTCAAAGGTCGGAATCTTCCAGCCGGGCTTCGTCGAATACTATGTGGCTGTAAAGAAGAAATACGGAATTCCGGACCATATGCTGGAACTGGAATTTACGGAGAACATTCTTGCGGTGGATACCGAGCTGTTCTCCGATCTGGTTATAAAACTAAGAAAAGAAGGCTTTCTTTGCTCCCTGGATGACTTCGGTTCCGGCTACAGTTCCCTGAACTTATTAAAGGATCTGCCGGTCGATGCGCTGAAGCTGGATATCCTGTTTTTCCGGAAAAGCCGGGACGTGCGCCGGGAACGGATCGTGGTTTCCAATTTCATCAACATGGCAAAGCAGCTGAATATTACTACAATCGCAGAGGGCGTGGAGGAGGAAGACACCGTGGAATTTTTACAGAACGCAGACTGCGACGTGATCCAGGGTTACATATTTGCAAAACCCATGCCGAAGGAAGAATTTGAGGCGATGCTGGGCGGGACGGATCACCTGGCGATGAATCACAATGTGCAGGGCAATTGAGGCAGGGGCGCCGTTATTCCACAGACTGTATCATCCCATGACATCGCGTCCGTTTTTATCGGACGGACGCTACAGGGAATACAGGCCGTGCGAATTGCTGCGCCCCTATATTTTATGTTATTGGACCATGGAAGACGAGGTCACGCCGGACAGGAGGGGGAGCGAAGCGAACGCCCCCGTCCTGGTGATCCCGGATACGTGTGCCGATATTATTATCCGTATCAACCATACGAGACAGGAGATTTCGGGGTACCTGTGCGGGATTCAGGATCAGCCGTTTCTTTCGGTTCCCCGCATCAGTGGAGATGAGGTCAGCTGTTTTGCCGTACGGTTCTATTTTTGGAGCGCCGGACTGTTTTTGAATTTAAATTACAGGGATACGTCGAATGCAACGATTGGACTGGAGGAGCTGGGCCGGGACTGGAGAATGCTGTTCGAACCTTTTTTCTATTTGAACAGGATAGAGGACCGGATCGCTCTTGTGGAGGAATTTCTGCTGAGAAAGCTGGTATCGATGGAGTGGAAGCCGGATCTGTATAATTCCATACACCGGATTCTCGCCTCTTCGGGACGGATCTCCGTGAAAGAGATCTGCGAGTACAGCTGTGTCAGCCAGAGACAGATGGAGAGACTGTTTTTAAAAGAGGTGGGACTGCCGATCAAACGGATTGCCGGTATGGTGCGCTATCAGAACGTGTGGCGAGAGATGGTTTCCAGTAAAGAATTCAATATCCAGGACGCGGTTTACCGGTATGGTTACACCGATCAGGCTCATCTTTTAAAGGAATTCCGGCGCTTTCACGGGATGGCGCCCGAGGAGGCGAGACGAATCGCGAGGGAGAACCGGTAGCGTGTCGTTTTTTTACAATACATTTTCGCCTTTCCCTGGTATAGTATCGGTTACAACACGGAAGGAGAGAAAGAACATGAAAGTACTGAACAAAAATGACTATCAGGAGATCCGCACCTGGATTCACCGCAATGCAAGAGAACTGGAGCTGTCCGTCTGGAATTATTTTTTCGAGAATGGGAGCCGGGAGGCTGTGATCGATGCGCTGTCATATTATCAGAATGAGGATGGAGGCTTTGGACATGCAGTGGAGCCGGATGGCTGGAACCCGGAATCATCTCCTTACGCCACGCTGGTGGTAACGGGAATCTTAAGACGAACGGGAGCCGCAGATGCCATGGGAGCCGGCCATCCCATGATGCAGGGCATTTTCCGCTATCTGGAAAGCGGTGCTGGCTGCGATGAAAACGGCTGGATGTTCTCTGTTCCGTCCAATGACGGATGGCCCCACGCTCCCTGGTGGAGCTATGACGAGGCAGAGAATCAGCTTCAGAGCATGGGGATCATTGCAGGGCTGTGTGCATTTATCCTTCATTACGGAGAACCGGAGTCTGCGGTTTATCAGACTGCCCTGGAGCATACGGCAGGGATCCTTGAGAAAGCGGCTGCAGCGGAAGATTTCGGCGAGATGGGAGCCGGCGGAGTCTGCATGCTGCTGGGAGAAGTGATGATGAGCGGCTTAAACGCCTCTTTCCCCTGTGAAGGACTGATGGGGAAAATGGCGGAGGTCGTAAACCGTTCCATCGAGCGCGACACGGAAAAATGGGCGGGCTATACCCCGCGTCCCTCGGAGTTTATCTGGGCCCCGGACAGCCCGTTTTATAAGGGAAATGAAGAGATCGTGGAGAAGGAACTGGAGTACCTCATCGATACGCGAAAGCCGGGCGGTGTGTGGGATATCACATGGACCTGGTTCGCGCTGGGAGAAAAGTACCCGAAGGAGTTTGCCGTCAGCGAGAACTGGTGGAAGGCGTCCAAGGCCATTGAGAAGCTGGGATTTTTAATGAGCTTTGGCAGAGTAAAAACAGAAGAGTAAGCGGTATCGCACTGGATACCCGATTACACGACCGCGGCCGTGTTCCTGACTGAGAGGGAGCACGGCCGTATTATTTTGCCGCAATGACTAAGAATGCATTGAGTTTTAAGCGTGGATTCAGTATAATATGAAATAGTGAACAGAAAAACTGAGCGGGTATGCAGACAGGGAAAGCGGGTAAATGCGGCGTGGGAGCAGAGACAGGGAAAGAACGGGAAGCGCGTATGAAAGAGGCGGAGCGTCTGGCTGGTTATATCATGCATAAGCATTACTGTGAGCATGATGTAGAGGCGGTTACGGCTCTTTTTTCAACGGAGTTTTCATGGCTTGGAGCAGGGGAAGAGGAGTATGTCACGGGCAGAGACGCCTGTGTGGAGCAGTTTATGAAATACAGGGGAGTCATCCCGAAGTGCAACATCGAGGATGAGGAGTATGAGGTCATCTGTCCGGCAGAAGGCCTTTACATAGTGTCAGGCCGGATGTGGATCGCCACAGATCCCAGCGCCGAGATGTATTTAAAGGTGCATCAGCGGGTGACCTTTGTGTTCCAGGAGACGGAGGAAGGGCTTAAGTGCAATCATATCCACTGCTCCAATCCGTATCAGGAGATGATGGCCGGAGAGCATTTTCCGGAGAAAATAGGCAGGCAGTCCTACGACTACGTGCAGGAGCGCGTCTCGGCGCTGGAGGAAGAACTGAGACAGCAGAACCGGCAGATGGAGGTCATTATGTCCTCTATCGCGGGCGGATTAAAGATCAGCAACGACGACGACACCTATTCCTTTGCCTTTGTCAGCAGGGAGGCGGCGGCCCTCTTTGGGTATACGGTGGAAGAGTTTATGGAGGCTACCGGGGGCAATGCGGTGGGGAATGTCTATCCGCCGGATCTGCCGAAGGCGCTCTCAGACTGCGCGGAGGCGTTTCGGGATGGCGGTCTTACCTATTCCACCCGCTACCGGGTGCGCTGCAGAGATGGAAGCCTGAAGTGGGTGATCGACAGCGGAAAGAAGTGCCAGGATACGTCAGGCAGATGGATGGTCAACAGCCTTTATCTGGACATTACGCGTTCGGAGGAGGATGCCGAGCGGATCAGGGAGCAGGCACAGCTGCTCTCCAGTATTTACGACACGGTTCCCTGCGGAATCATCCGTTTTGTACGGAAGCATGACGGCGGTTACCGCCTTGTCTCTTTAAATAAAGCGGTTTTATCGCTGATGGGATATGGGACGATGGAGGAAGGGCTTAAGGACTGGCGGGACGGTACGCTGGGCGCGGTTCTGGAGGAGGACCGCCTTCTTCTGCGTGCTGCGTATGACAGTCTTAAGCAGGCAGGAGACCGGAGAGACAGCGAATACCGCGTAGGCTGGAAGGACGGTTCTGTCCGCTGGATGGAAGGAAGCAGCATGATCGTTGGCTTCACAGCCGACGGGGAGGCCATTCTCCAGCGTACGGTGGTGGACATTACCCAGAGAAAGGCTTTAAAAGAGCGGCTGGACCGGGAACAGGAGATGTACCGGGTGTCCATGGAAGCGAGTTCTGCGATCATGTTTGAGTATCTGATGGATTCTGATACCTTTATCAGCTATGAACCCAGGGCAGGACAGGGAATTCTGCGCAACGAGCTGAAAAACTACTCAAAGATTCTTCTTGACCGGCAGATCGTACATCCGGACGATGTCCCGACCGTTCTGGATAATATCTGCCGCGGCCGTTCCGAGGTGTTCGAGGTGCGCTGTTCCACTCCGGATGGAGTGAGGGGACAGTATACCTGGTTCCGGGCAGACAGCAGGCTGATGGAGGAGAACGGCAGGCCGTACCGGGTGGTAGGCGCGCTCCACAATATCCATAAGATGAAAGCAAAGCTGTCGGAAAACAGTGAGCGCCTGTATATGAGCCAGTCAGCATTCCAGGCGATCGGAGGCGTGTATGTCAGTATTTATTACGTGGATTTAGAGACAGACAGCTACTATGCGGTCCGTCTTCCGGAAGCGGGCCGGGGAGCGCCTCCGCCCAGGAACGGCGGCTATACCGGCGGCCTGCGGGGCTATATTCTGGATTCCGTCAGACCGGAGGATAAACACCGGGTGGCGGAGCTGTGCAGCAGGGAGCAGATCGAACGGGTACTGACGGAGCAGAACGTCCATATCGAGACGGAATTCCGCCATAACCGGTCTGCGGAGTGGCTGAGGCTGGAGATTCACCAGGTGGCGGTAAAGGACGGAAAGCCCAGGACGGTAATCCTGGCGATCCGTGATATCAATAAAGAGAAGCAGAGAGAACTGGAATATTACGAAGAGGAAAAGAGGGCAAAGCAGGCGCTGGAAGAAGCCTATGAGTCCGTGAACCAGGCCAATCAGGCGAAGTCGGAGTTCCTGTCCCGGATGAGCCACGATATCCGGACACCCATGAACGCCATTCTGGGTATGACCGTGATCGCGGAGAACAGCCTGCAGAACACGGAGAAGGTAAAGGACTGCCTCTCCAAGATCAGCCTTTCGGGAGCCCATCTTCTGGAACTGATCAATGAGGTTCTGGATATGTCGAAAATCGAATCCGGCAAGATGAGTCTCAGCGAAGAGGTGATTCACTTAGATAGACTGGTCGGTGAGGTGGCCCAGATCATACGTCCGGAGGCCGAAAACAGAAAGCAGAAGTACGAAGCGCAGATCCGGGGGCTGGAGCATGGAACGGTCTGTGGAGATGCGGTGCGGATCAAGCAGATCTTAATCAATCTGTTGTCCAATGCCATTAAGTACACGCCTGTGGGCGGCCGGATCGGCCTGAGCCTGGACGAAAAGCTGTCCAGCGAGAGCGGTGTGGGCTGTTTTGAATTTACCGTGGAAGATAACGGAATCGGAATGGCGCCGGAATTTATAGACAGGCTGTTTATGCCCTTTGAGCGGGCGGAGGACCCGAGAGTCTCCCGGATTCAGGGAACCGGGCTGGGACTGGCCATCACGCGGAACCTCGTGTCCATGATGAACGGTACCATACAGGTGGATAGCAGGATGGACGTTGGAACGAAGTTTGTTGTCACCATATATTTAAAGCTGGCGGGAGACGGCGAGACACTCCGCCCGGAGCCGCCGGTAGATGCTTTCCCGGTAAAGAGGCAGTTTAAGCCGGGGCTTCGCGTGCTGCTTGCGGAGGACAACGA
>NZ_JBKVCZ010000206.1:0-7762 GCF_046966825.1 Hungatella sp.
CTTATCAATGCCGGGCTTATGGCTCTGCTCGGGGTCCGCCCCGGAGATTTCATTGACGCTGTTTTTTTGTCCAGACGCAGGGCCGCCACGTTAAGCGATGAACTGAATGTGCTCCTGGGCACTCCGTCTAAGGGATTTTTTAACCAGGACTATGAAATCAAACGAATTTTAAGGGATACAGGCAGGGCAGACCGATTTGAAGCTCTCAAACGGCTGACCCTGATTCTCTTTGCGGTAGGCGCGGTGCTGGCGCTTCTGATCGACAATGTGTACATGGTCCCGATTATGGGAATCGGCTTTTCCCTGCTGCCCGTGTGGTATCTGCACAGCACGGCGGCCAGCTACAAAAAGCATTTGAACGAGGAGCTG
Organism: Hungatella sp.; assembly: GCF_046966825.1. Taxonomy (NCBI): domain Bacteria; kingdom Bacillati; phylum Bacillota; class Clostridia; order Lachnospirales; family Lachnospiraceae; genus Hungatella; species Hungatella sp. The sequence goes on from NZ_JBKVCZ010000206.1 coordinate 370, forward strand.
GAGACGGCCATCTCCATTATTACAACCTCGTACCTGCGTACAGAGGATATTATCCGGTCCATACAGGAAAACCTGCCTTATATCAATGAACCGGTGAAAGCCAATTTTGAAGCGTTTGTATATGAGGCCAGACTGATAAACGCCAATACCACCAGCGCCATCAACAGCCTGAAAATGAAAATTCCAAACCGGGTATTCCATGAATGGTGCAATATTTTAATCCAGTGCCAGTCAGACCGTTCCATGAAGAACACCCTGCCTACCATTGCCCAGAAATTCAGCGATGTCCGTATCGTACAGTCAGAGCTGGAGGCCATGATGCAGGGGCCGCGGCGTGAGGCAATTACTATGATGTTTCTGGTAATTGCCAACATACCTCTGTTATATTTCCTCAACAAGGACTGGTTTCATACCCTGCTTTTCACCACCCCAGGAAAAATCGCCCTTGCCATCTGTGGCGCGATTATCCTGTTTTCACTGACACAGATCATGAAACTAAGTAAGCCTATTGAATACGGAGGTGACGGCAAATGACAGTGTTAGCACTTTTGGCGGTTGTGTTGGCTGGCTTTAGCATCTACTATCTCGCCTGTGCGTTTGCAGACATTCCCACCAGCAGGACCTCCCGCACAATGCTGATGGTCCGAAAGCAGCAAGGCGGACGGAATGAAAAGCTGGCGGAGGTTTACCTTACAAAAATCGCAGTGCTTCTGGCCCCCTGCCTAAAGCTGGACAGGCTGAGGCGCAACAAACTCCAGTCCGCTTTAAATATAGCCGGATTGGAGCTGACCCCGGAGGTCTATACTGCAAAAGCCTGGGTAACAGCCGGCATGACCGGGCTTTGTGCTCTGCCCGCGGTATTTGTGATGCCGCTCATGGTGCCGCTTATAATCGGATTGGCCGTGGCACTCTGGTTCTCGACATACTACGCTGCTTTTGATTTTGTCAGAAAGCGGCGGAAGCTCATTGAAGCGGAAATCCCGCGCTTTGCCCTGACCATCGGGCAGAACCTGGAAAATGACCGGGATGTGCTGAAAATCCTGACTTCCTACCGGCGTGTGGCGGGCAGGGATTTTGGCGCGGAACTGGATCAGACGATTGCGGACATGATTACTTCTAACTATGAGAACGCTCTGCTTCATTTTGAAACCAGAATCGGAAGCCCCATGCTCTCGGACGTTATCAGAGGTCTGGTTGGCGTACTCCGGGGGGACGACCAGCGCATGTACTTTAAAATGATCTGCTTTGATATGAGACAGATTGAGCAGAACAACCTGAAAAAGGAAGCCGCAAAACGGCCGAAGAAAATACAGCGGTACTCCATGATGATGCTTATATGTATTATGATTATCTATCTTGTAGTGCTGTGTACGGAAGTATTAAGCTCTCTCGGCGCATTTTTCGGTTAACTGGTCCATATCAGTTTTACAACTACTTAACAACAATATACCAGGAGGTTTATCCATGAAAAGAATGATTTTAAAATTAAACAGAACCGCACCCCGCCTTATGTTAAACACCCGAGCCGCACTCTCCAATCAGCGCGGTGATTTTTATATCAGCGATGCAGTAAAGATAATCATAGCCGTTGTGCTGGGCGCCCTCCTGTTGGCAGCCCTGACCTTAATTTTTAACGACACGGTGATTCCCAGAATCACCAGGGAGATTGAGGCATTATTCGGATAAAGATACCTTGGGGATCAGCGCAGAAAGATGGCGCTGGTCCCTTTTTTATTTTACTTTTCGCAATGTGCGGTAATGGAGGTGAAGGCATTGAATCAAAACCATTGTAAGTTTTATTCCTTTATGCGGGCAACCAGAGGCAACTGGAGAAATACACTGTATGTCATGTGCGGCTGTACTCCCTGCCCCTATGGACAAGACCCGCTATGTGAAGGCTTTCTCATGGCTGCGGACGCGGACGGGAGCCTGATCATAATGCCTGTGGAAATCGTCAGGCAGTTTACCGGCGAGTCGATAGAACCGTCAGAGTGCCGGGGCACGTTAGTGAGAAAGACCTTTGAGGCCGTTTTCTCCCGGTATATCGAATGGCATACGCTCTCGGATTCCAGCTGTCCGCTCCTGCAGCTTTACCAGGAGGCAGGCCGCTGACGTCCGGCCTAAAACTGTCCTGATAAACGTAATCCCGCCGTAAACGGCGAGTAATCAGGAGGTAATCGTTATGAAGCGGAAGCATCAAATCAGATGCCCCTATTGCGGGGCCTACGCCACTTGCCGGCCTGCCAGCGTTGTCTATGGCAAATCCGGTACAACTAAAAATTCATACCTGTATATCTGTTCCAGATGGCCGGCCTGTGATTCCTATGTGGGAACCCACAGAAAAGACCGACGCCCCCTGGGAACGCCGGCCAATAAAGAACTGCGCCGCAAGCGTATTCTGGCTCACCGCTCATTGGACGCTCTGCAGCAAAACTGCCATATGAAGAAGTGGGAAGCTTATATCTGGCTGCAGGCCAAGCTGGGGCTTAGTGAAGCGGAGACCCATATCGGCATGTTTTCGGAATATATGTGTGACAGGACGATTGAGCTTTGTAATCAGGCATTGGAAACTGACCATATTCGGGCAGCATGAAGGGAGGCGGCATTTATGAGGAAAGACGGTATCCTGACAGAAGAACAGAGGTGCCTGGTAACAGAACACATGTCCGTTGTCCATTGGGTGATTCTATTGAACATCCATGTAAATGAGAGGATTTACGGCTTTAGCTATGACGATTTATTCCAGGAGGGTTGTGTCTGGCTATGCAGGGCCGCTGTCTCCTATGACCCGTCCCTATCCCAGTTTTCCACTTATGCAAGAAAGGTTGTCCGCAACGGGCTGCTCTCCTACTGCCGGACTATGTGCGACAAACAGCGTCACTTCACCCGGCTGGAGATTGGTGAACAGGGGGAGTTGATTGCCGATGGCGCCGTCTTAAACCGTGTCGATGGATTCAGCGCACATATTTCCATGCTGGAGACGCTCGAACTGCTGGAATCCAGGAAGCAGGATTATAACGGCATCGCGCGGCTGGGAATCGAGGCTCTGGAATTAAAAATAAAGGGCCTTACCATTAAGGAGATTGCACAGATGTACGGCGTGCCGTCCTCTCATGTGGGGGCCTGGATTTCCCGCTCCGCTTATAAGCTGCGGGAGGACAGAAAATTTCTGGACAGTGTCCGGTAGCCTGTTGAAAAGGCGGCGCTTCAACCGTAAGGAACAGATAAAGGAGGTATTTACTATGACGTTAAAGACACTATTTACTGCTGTTGGCCGTATGGAAAAAAGAACTGACAGCCCCGGCCGCTCCTATCCGGTTATCGTGCTGGGAGGGAAGGACTACATGGTTGATTTACAGGAAATGCTGGTTTGGAGCAGCTTAAACTGGCGGATTGCCAGGAAGAACGAAATTGGAGAGCTTTACAATAAGGCGGTACTCGATTACAGCTTTCAGGCAGACCGTACATGGAACGCCTGCGTGGAGCGTCTGCTGATCCGTGGGCTGCTGGTCTCCGGAAGCGGAGCAACTGATTATGACGCTTTATATGACTTGTTAAGCACTATGTATATCATACCGGCCTCCGGCAGCTTTCCCCTCCGGCTGTTTTCATTCTTAAAGCTTGTGCTGGTGAAGGATGTGCCTTTGTCCATGGCCCGCAGGCTTCTTTGTGGGGACAAGCGGACAGCCGGGGAAAAGCAGGTAATGCGCCTGGCCGGACAGACCCTGATGTCCACAGCGGAAATCATCAAATGTGTGGAAAAGGGAATTCACAGTCTGCCCAACGAGGAAAGTGTGCTTGACAAGCTTTATGATGACAGGGACACCACCAGCGACAATATTGCCTATCTGGTTAAATCCAGCTCCAACAGCAAGCCTGTTGTCCTGGCTGTTGCAAATCTGTACCTGCGTAAGCAGATTATTTTTGAAAGGATTTGACATTTATGAAAAAATGGAACAAATACCCCCGCGTTTTGAAAAGGAAATTGTATCTTACCCTCTTGACCGGAACTGCCGGTGTGATTGTCAGTTTCATGGTCTATATGGTTTCCGCTGACTCCATGCTCCTCTCCATGAGCGGCGTCATATTCCTTTTCTGTCTGTTTCGCTCCGTGTCGCTGTGGAATATCATACGAAGGGATGCATACGCAGCCATCTCCGGAACCTGTACCGGTATCACCGTATCCCCTTTGCGAAAGTACAAAAGGGTTCAGATCACAGATCTGTCTGGCAGGGAACACTCTCTTCTCTTCAGCAGCCATACTGCCGTACAAACCGGGGAGAAATATTGCTTTTATTTTCAAAATGAAAACTCCCCTGTCCTGGGAAACGACTATCTGGATACCATGCTGTCAACCAACACGTTTCTTGGGTACGAAAAATTATTAGAATATCATGCAGAAATTAAATAGGCCCAGTCCTATTTCCTCTATAGATACCATGAAAGGAGGGTACTTTTGTATAAACCGGGCACGATAGAGCAATATAAAATCTATAGTTATTTAAAGGAAAAATTTTATCTGGAAGAATTCCTGTTGTATCCTATCTCCAGGACTTCCATGTTGCTGGAGGACAAAGCTGGTGATAAGCTGGCCTTCGAGTACCAAAATGGATCTGTCCGGGAAATAGACCTTCCGTCACCCCCGGACATCGAAGAGGTAAAGGCTTTTCTTAAAAGTTTCCATGCTTTGGAGCCGAAGCCCTGTCTGAATGACTTTGAGAGCATTACCCTCTGGTGGCTGGAACATCCCAATCCCTTGACCCTGCAGCAGGCTTTAGGGCTTACGGACGATCTTTACCGGCACTTTTTGGTTTATCCGCTCATAGATGATGAGACCGTCCGCAGGATCGTGTCTAAGGGTCTGGTAACGGAAAAAGAATTTTTAGATATCCGTCTCTGGTATCGCAACGGCCATGTTATGACCTGCTGGCTCGGTCAACTGGGACTGGACGGGACCGGAAACATTTATGGACTGATTTTCCGGTACAGGAAGCCTAATGCGACAAAGTACGAGTTTTACCTGCTGGACGACTATTACCGCTTTATGAACCACATACCGGACCTAGCGTCTGAAGACGCCGCCATAAATTAAAGTAAAATCAGATAAGCTTTTATTTACATTCATGCTTTAATATTTTATAATGTAAAGTATGAATGTAAAACCAAAGGGGGCGTGCAAAGATGGATGATATCTGGTTAAAGGTAAAGGAGCTTGCGGCTGACGGAAATGGAATTGTATCCACAAAGCAGGTGGAGCGTTTGGGGATCAGCCGTGCTGTGCTAAAAAAATATGTGGAGGATAACCGTCTGGTCCGTATCCGCAAGGGGCTGTACACGCTCCATGGGGATCTGCCCGATGAATATGTGGCGCTGCAGATAAGAAGTGCAAAAGCCATTTTTTCTTATGGGACCGCGCTGTATTTCTGGGGTTTGTCTGACCGGACGCCCCATTTTATTGATATGACGGTTCCGCAGGGAACAAATATATCCACTATAAAAAGGGATTATCCCCAGGCGCGTTTTCACTATGTCATGAGCGCCATGTACAGTATCGGCATAACGGAAACAACATCGCCTCAAGGTGGTCTGATCCGCCTGTACGACAGGGAGCGCTGTCTCTGTGACATAATTCGGGATAAGAAAAATGTGGATATGCAGCTCTACACCCAGGCTCTGAAGGATTACTTCCGCTCCGGGTCAGACTGCCGGAAATTATTGAAATACGGAAAAAAATTTGGAATTGAAGAACAAATCAGAACATATATGGAGGTACTCTCATGAAAACACCGGAACAACTAAAGGGGACAATCCGCAACATGGCAGCGCAGAAAAACCTGCGTCCCCAGGAGGTTCTGCAAATGTTTTTGTTCGAGCGGGTCCTGGAGCGTCTGGCAGGCTCGCGCTATCGGAAAAATTTTATATTAAAGGGCGGACTGTTAATCTCGTCCATGCTTGGCATTGAAGAGCGCACCACCATTGACATGGATACGACCGTGCGGGGAATCCGGATGGAGGAACCGGAAATAACTTCTGTCATTAAGGAGATCCTGTCTATTGACGTTGGCGATGGGATAGACTTTTCTTTTCGTAAGATAGAACCAATCCGTGAGGATGACACGTACAGCAATTTCCGTGTACATATCGACGCACGGTACGGAAAAATCAACAGCCCTATGAAGTTAGACATTACCACCGGAGACGAGATTACCCCCGCGGCAATCCAGTATGATTACCCACTTCTGTTTGAACATAAAACAGTGCCGGTTATGGCCTACACTCTGGAGACGATCCTTGCTGAAAAATATGAAACCATCATTCGCCGGAATATTGGAACCACGAGGGCAAGAGACTTTTATGACCTACATACCCTATACAGGGAACGGTATTCAGAAATCCGTCCGGATATCCTGCGCATGGCCGTGGCTCACACAGCTAAGAAGCGCGGCTCTGCCAGTGCCTTGGCAGACTGGGAAGAAATATTGCAGGATATCCGCGAAGAACCGATGCTGGTATCCTTCTGGCATAAATATACCGCAGAAAATCCCTATATCGGAAAGCTCCTGTTTTCAGAAGTGCTGGATACTGTGGAGCGTATCGGCAGGCTGTTGCAGGAATAAAATCGCTACATATTGTATATTGGCAATACATTTATACTATATATTGATTGCATTATCTTGACATATACTATATATAGTGTTATACTTGCTCTGTAAATGATTTTTGTGCGCCCCCCCCTATGGGATATGGACAATGCTCCATATAGCGGAAGAAGCCCGCATTGCACACGTTGTCAAGTTTGTAATCAAGTGTCAGTGGTATTACCGCGCCATTCTACGGCCGGTCTTGTCTGCTGGCACTTTTTATATAGATATAAAAGCCTTTGGCAGAAAGGAGTGTTATGGCACAGGTTTTCGTATTTGGCTATGTGACTGCAGATTTGCAGCTAAAGCAGAGCCAAAAGCAAACCCCTTATGTCTGTTTTGACCTTGCCGAGCATATTGGCTTTGGAAACGGGCAGAGAACTATTTACTATCAGGTTTGGACATGGGGCGAGGACGCTCTGCGGCTCATACGCCTGAAAATTAAGAAGGGCAGCATGATCTGGATCTCCGGCTCCCAGGAGCTGGTGGACTGCACCAGCCAGAACGGCGATGTCAAAACAAAACGTCTGAAGGTTTACTTAGACAACTGCGGCTTTTTGCCCGACTGGCAATCGAAGGATCAAAAGTTAAGTTTACCGGACTGCCAGGAAACAGCGGCGCCAGCCAATAGCCTTCCACCCCTGGAGATATTGGACGGTGAACGCGAGACCCTGCCGGAGTGATTGAGACTCCAGCTCATTGAGAGGAACCACATTAAGTTTTTCAGAATGAAACTGAAAGCTTAGTGCGGT
>NZ_JBKVCZ010000207.1:0-7759 GCF_046966825.1 Hungatella sp.
GTCTCTACAAGGGTGCGAAAGCCGGCGACGGCGGCATTCAGATCGTGGACGGCGATATGCAGACCATCATGGCAGGTTTAGCCTGCGGCGAGCCAAACACCATCTCCTGGGATATCTTAAAGAACCACGTTGACACCTTCGTCTCCGCTCCTGACTGGGCAGCAGCAAAAGGCATGAGAATGCTGGCAGCTCCGATTAAGGGAGACGTACAGGTCACGTCCGGTGAGTCCGGTGCAGCTCCATTCGGTATTCTGGCCTGCATCATGACCATGGATGAGTACAAGGATTTAAGAGAGCATTTAGGACTGAATCAGGATTCAAAAGTTCTTCTCTTCTCTACGGAGGGCGACACCGACCCGGAACGCTACAAAGCGATCGTTTGGGAAGGAAAAGAACGTTAGTCAATCGAAACATCATAAAAAATAATAAAACGGAGGGTATTAAAATCATGGATTACGCAAAAATCAAAGAGGCAGCAAAAAATTACGAAGCTGATATGACCAGATTTTTAAGAGACATCGTAAAATTCCCAGGCGAGAGCTGTGACGAGAAAGCTCATATCGACCGCATCGCAGAAGAGATGAGAAAGCTTGAATTTGACAAGGTTGTTATTGATGATATGGGCAACGTTCTTGGTTACATGGGAACCGGCGCAACCTTAATCGGTTTTGACGCTCATATCGATACTGTTGGTATCGGCAACAAGAACAACTGGAACTTCGATCCATACGAAGGCTACGAGAATGACACCGAAATCGGCGGCCGCGGCGTTTCCGATCAGTGCGGCGGTATCGTATCAGCCGTTTACGGAGCCAGAATCATGAAGGATTTAGGACTTTTAAGCGACAAATACACCGTACTCGTAACCGGTACTGTTCAGGAAGAAGACTGTGACGGTCTCTGCTGGCAGTACATCATCAACGAAGACAAGGTTCGTCCGGAATTCGTTGTATCCACAGAGCCTACTGACGGCGGAATCTACCGCGGCCAGAGAGGACGTATGGAAATCCGTGTAGACGTAAAGGGTGTTTCCTGTCACGGCTCCGCTCCGGAGCGCGGTGACAACGCGATCTACAAGATGGCCGATATCCTTCAGGATGTACGCGCCTTAAACGAAAACGACGCAGCCGATGACAAAGAAGTAAAAGGTCTCGTTAAGATGTTAGACGAGAGCTACAACGCAGAATGGAAAGAAGCAAACTTCTTAGGCCGCGGCACTGTCACTGTTTCCGAAATCTTCTTCACATCACCGAGCCGCTGTGCGGTTGCTGACTCCTGTGCGGTATCCTTAGACCGTCGTATGACAGCCGGTGAGACCTGGGAAAGCTGCTTAGAAGAAATCCGCAACTTACCGAGCGTAAAGAAGTACGGCGGAGACGTAACCGTATCCATGTATGAATATTCCCGTCCTTCCTATAAAGGACTTACTTATCCGATCGAGTGCTACTTCCCGACCTGGGTTATTCCGGAGGATCACAAAGTAACCGCATCTCTGGAAGAAGCCTACAAGAACTTATACGGCGATGCCCGTATCGGCGCAGAAGAAACACTTGCCATGAGAACTGCCCGTCCATTGACAGACAAATGGACATTCTCCACCAACGGCGTTTCCATTATGGGACGCAACGGAATTCCGTGTATCGGCTTCGGACCTGGCGCAGAGGCTCAGGCTCACGCTCCGAATGAGAAGACATGGAAGCAGGATTTAGTAACATGTGCAGCAGTTTACGCAGCACTTCCTTCTATCTACTGCGAGAAATAATACTTAGCCAATCAGTTGCCATTTTGTAACCATATATGCCGGCTGCAGGTCTCCTTAAAACCTGCAGCCACCCCTAAAAACAATCACTCTTGCCGTCGGCCCTCATTCCTTCCCCAAATCTATGACGGGCTGGACAGCATGCAGGATAGATACCAAATAACATTACATTTATTTCAGGAGGCTTTATACCAATATGAAAACCTTACAGGATTACATCGACAAATTAAACGCTTTAAATTTCAAGGAAATGTACAACAATGATTTCTTCTTAACATGGGAAAAGACAGACGAAGAACTGGAAGCTGTCTGGACCGTAGCTGACGCTCTCCGTTTCATGAGAGAAAACAACATTTCCACAAAGGTATTCGAGAGCGGCCTCGGAATCTCCTTATTCCGTGACAACTCCACACGTACCCGTTTCTCCTTCGCTTCCGCATGTAACTTACTCGGCCTGGAAGTTCAGGACTTAGACGAGGGCAAGTCTCAGGTTGCTCACGGCGAGACCGTTCGTGAAACAGCCAACATGATCTCCTTCATGGCTGATGTTATCGGTATCCGTGATGACATGTACATCGGCAAGGGCAACGCTTATATGCACGAAGTTGTTGACTCTGTAACACAGGGCCACAAGGACGGAATCTTAGAGCAGAAGCCAACCTTAGTAAACTTACAGTGCGATATCGACCATCCGACACAGTGTATGGCTGATATGTTACATATTATCCATGAGTTCGGCGGTCTTGAGAACTTAAAGGGCAAAAAACTGGCTATGACATGGGCTTACTCTCCTTCCTACGGAAAGCCATTATCCGTTCCTCAGGGTGTAATCGGCCTGATGACACGTATGGGTATGGAAGTTGTTCTGGCTCATCCGGAAGGCTACGAAGTAATGCCGGAGGTTGAGGAAGTTGCCAGAAAGAACGCTGAGAAGTCCGGCGGTTCCTTCCGTGTATCTCACGACATGGCTGACGCATTTAAAGACGCTGACATCGTTTACCCGAAGAGCTGGGCTCCATTCGCAGCAATGGAAAAGAGAACCAACTTATACGGCGAAGGCGATACAGAGGGCATCAAGGCTCTGGAGAAAGAATTACTGGCTCAGAACGCAGACCACAAAGACTGGTGCTGTACAGAAGAGCTTATGAAGACCACAAAGGATGGCAAGGCCCTGTACTTACACTGCTTACCGGCTGATATCAACGACGTAAGCTGTGTAGATGGTGAAGTAGAAGCTTCCGTATTCGATCGTTACCGCGATCCGTTATACAAAGAAGCAAGCTTCAAGCCATACGTAATCGCCGCTATGATCTTCCTTGCCAAGTTTGAGAATCCACAGGAAATCTTAAAGAAGCTGGAAGAAAGAAACACGCCACGCGTATTCAAATAAGAAGAATATGAATCCGGGCGCACCCGCTGCCAGCGAGTAGCAGGTGCGTCCTTTTTTGGATTTTTTATAAAACCGGTGGAGGGTTTATTCAATGGATAAGAAGAAAAGAATTGTCATTGCCCTGGGCGGCAACGCCTTAGGCAACACACTGCCAGAACAGATGACGGCAGTTAAAATCACCGCGAAAGCGATCGTAGATCTGATCGAGGAAGGCTGCGAAGTCGTCGTTGCACACGGCAATGGACCTCAGGTCGGCATGATCAACAACGCTATGAGCGCATTGAGTCGTGAAGATCCGTCTCAGCCTAATACTCCTCTCTCCGTCTGTGTTGCCATGAGCCAGGCTTACATCGGCTATGACCTGCAGAACGCGCTGAGAGAAGAGCTGTTAAACAGAAATATCACGGATATTCCGGTTACTACCATGATCACACAGATCCGTGTAGATGCCGAAGATCCTGCATTTAACGCACCTTCCAAACCGATCGGCCATTTCATGACAGAGGAACAGGCTAAGATCGCGGAAGAAAAGTACGGATATATCATGAAAGAAGACGCAGGCCGCGGCTACCGCCGTGTCGTTGCATCTCCAAAGCCCGCCGAAATCATTGAGATCGGTGCAATCCGCTCCCTCGTGGACTCCGGACAGCTGGTCATCGCCTGCGGCGGAGGCGGTATCCCGGTTACTTTAATCGGAAACCATTTAAAAGGCGCAAGCGCCGTAATTGACAAAGACTTTGCAAGTGAACTGCTGGCGGAAGAACTGAACGCTGATTTCTTAATCATCTTAACTGCCGTAGAAAAGGTCGCTATCAACTTCGGAAAACCGGAAGAGAAATGGTTGGACGATATCACAACAGACGATGCCAGAAAGTATATGGACGAAGGCCATTTTGCGCCAGGCTCCATGCTTCCGAAAGTGCAGGCTGCTGTGAAATTCGCAGATTCCAAAGATGGGCGCAACGCACTCATCACTCTGCTTGAAAAAGCAAAAGAGGGAATCCTGGGGAAAACCGGTACTCGCATTCATCAGTAATTTTCTGCCGGGAAACCGTAATCCGGTTTCCCGGAGTACTTCCAATAACCTAAGGAGGAACTCTCTCTATGAAACAGCCAAGTAAAGAATACGCTTCTATATTTCAGTTGGACGGCATCCCAAAATTCTCCCAGGCACTGCCGTTAGCACTTCAGCACGTGGTAGCCATGATCGTTGGCTGCGTTACTCCAGCCATCATCGTATCCAACGTTGCAAACCTTTCCACCGCAGACCGGGTTATCTTAATCCAGGCTGCTCTTGTCGTATCCGCACTTTCCACATTACTGCAGCTTTTCCCCATCGGTAAAAAGAACGGGTTCCATCTCGGAGCCGCTCTGCCGGTTATCATGGGCATCAGCTTCGCTTACGTGCCCAGCATGCAGTCCATCGCAGCGGACTACGGCGTTCCTGCTATTTTAGGCGCTCAGATCGTCGGCGGCGTTGTCGCCTTCATTGTGGGTGCTTTTGTCATGCAGATCCGTAAGTTTTTCCCGCCGCTTATTACGGGTACCGTGGTCTTCACCATCGGCTTATCCTTATATCCGACGGCAATTAATTACATGGCCGGAGGTACCTCCAGCCCTACATACGGTTCCTGGCAGAACTGGACGATTGCATTTTTAACACTCGTCGTAGTTACTGTACTGAACCATTTCGGCAAAGGAATCTTTAAGCTCGCTTCGATCCTGATCGGCATCATCGTCGGCTATGTTGTCTCACTCTTCTTTGGCATGGTCGATTTCGCCAGCATCGGTTCCGCGGCAGCCTTCCAGGTTCCGCAGCCTCTTCATTTTGGAATCATGTTTGAACCGTCTTCCTGTATTGCCATTGCAATCCTGTTCGCCATCAACTCCATACAGGCGATTGGCGACTTTACGGCAACTACCAGCGGTTCTATCGACCGTGAACCAACCGATAAGGAACTTCAGGGCGGCATCATGGGCTACGGCGTCACCAATATTCTTGGCGCCCTGCTCGGTGGCCTCCCCACCGCAACCTACAGCCAGAACGTCGGTATCGTTACGACGACAAAGGTTGTCAACCGCTGTGTCCTGGGTCTTACCGCTGTCATTCTCCTTGCAGCCGGTTTAATTCCGAAGTTCTCCGCACTGCTCACCACCATTCCCCAATGTGTTCTGGGCGGCGCAACCGTATCAGTCTTTGCTTCTATCGCCATGACCGGTATGAAGCTTGTTATGTCGGAAGAGATGACTTACCGCAACTCTTCTATCGTAGGACTTGCCGCAGCGCTCGGCATGGGTATCTCCCAGGCCACCGCAGCACTTTCCACATTCCCCAGCTGGGTAGTCACCATCTTCGGCCGTTCACCGGTCGTAGTCGCTACCATCGTGGCGGTTCTGCTGAATATTATCCTTCCGAGAGAAGGCCAAAAAGTGAAATAAGATCCATCCTTTCGCAGGAAAAGCGCCCAATGACTATTGACTGGTCATTGGGCACTTTTTATGCAGCCAGGCAATATGTTTATGGCCTGGTACAGGTATTTCCTTCCACTCCGTTCCCATGTGTTGACAGCGTGAGGCAAAAATTTTACAATAAACGTATCTTAAAGGCATCAAAGAACTGGAGAACTATGGACCGAAAAAATCTTGTAAATCAAAGCATTGATTATATAATGGGGCATTTAGATGAGGATCTGTCGCTTGACCGCTTAGCCGCTCATTTTTACATATCAAAATTTCATTTCAGCCGCATATTCAAGGAAGAAACCGGCGAAAGCGTTTATGCGTTTATCAAACGCTGTAAGGTTGACCAGAGCGCCGTGGATCTGAAACTGAATCCAACGAAAGCCATTACGGACATTGGTCTGGATTACGGATACAGTGCTTCCAACTACAGTACCGTATTTAAAGAGCGACATCATACCTCCCCTACGGGGTACAAGCAGTCAATACCGGCTCATAGCATGCCTGTTCCCTTTACCCCGGAGCGGACTGCCCGCTTCAAAATCGCGGAAGAATACGCTGCACGAATCGAAATTCAGGAGTTTCCGGACATATTTGTGATATATGAGCGTTTTATAGGAAGCTATGTGGACATTGAGACGCACTGGTATCAGTTTTTCGATCAATACAAAACATTTTTGAAAGAAGATACCGTTCTGATCGAACGCTTTTTCAATGACCCGGCGATTACGAACGCATCTCAGTGCATCTGTGATCTCTGCATGACAACAGAGCCGGACTGCAGTCTGGATCACGTTATGCGGATCAGAGGCGGTAAATGGATTGTGTATCATTACGACGGAGAAATCAAGGACATCTTCGAGACGCTGCAGGGAATCTTCAACATCTGGCTGCCACAGAGCGGTTATCACATGGCGCGGCGTTACGGACTAAATCTGTATCGCCGCATTGACCGCGGCAATCACAGCGTTGTTATGGATTTATGCATCCCCATTTCATAACAAGCTTATAACAGCAAGAATTCAGAAGTCAAGCCCATGGCTTTCTTTCTATAATAGAAGTGTACGAAACACTTTATGCAGAAAGGAGGTCATTTTTTTATGCGGTTCACCATCAGGTATGTGAGATGATTGGGAAGATGTTTTTCAGAAGCGGCTGCCAGAACAGAAAGCAACGCTCAAGGGACGAATTTTCATGAACGATACTCAACCAACAATACTCAGCTAACATTACCCAGCTAACATTACTCAGCTAACATTACACAGCCAGTCAGGAATATGGAGGAAAACAATGTTTGATATAAGAAAAATACAAGAGAAGGTCATTTACGAATCTGTCAAAGCGGAAAGTAACGCGGATTTGGCGAATGAAGTGGTTTATGGTAAGGAACAGGCAACAAATACAGAAAGCAATTCTGAGTGGGTAAAGTCTGCCATGCACCGCCTGGAAAGCAGATTTGAATCTGATACCATAAAGAAAATAAGAAGGAACTGTCAATGTGGTTATGGAATGGATGAGAAAGCTGCGCTCGTAAAGGAACTGAAGGCATCTGTATCAAGCATAGAAGAGTTTGCAAATTCAGAGAAAGCAAAAGCCGCCGGACTCTCCTGCAGAGACGGCGAACTCTTTCTGCAGTTCCATTTTTGTCCCTGCCCCATGCTGGCGGAAGTGGATAAGCTGGAGACGAATACCTGGTGCCAGTGTACGACAGGGTACAGCAAGGTCCTCTTTGAGCAGGCGTTTGCCTGTGAGGCTGACGTGGAACTGCTGAAAAGTATTAAGATGGGAGACGGTGAATGTCTGATGAGAATCACACTTCATGACCCTGTATGGGGATAAATATACGCAGTCACTTAAAACAGGGGGGGAGCCGGCAATACCAGGAGCCGGCCGAATCAATCTGAAACTGCGGCCCGCCCATGGCCTGTACCGTTTCTCGCGCTCAGAGCGCACTCCCCCTCGCAGCAGTCGTCAAATGGACGCGCCAGCGTGTCCATTTGGCTCGCTGCTCGCGGGAATAAACAGGGAGGACATATCTACGCCTTCCAGCTCCAGCAGCTTCATCTTCGTGGCAATTCCGCCTGCATATCCGGTCAGGCTTCCATTTCCGCCCACAACCCGGTGGCACGGTATGATAATGGAAATGGGAT
>NZ_JBKVCZ010000208.1:0-7714 GCF_046966825.1 Hungatella sp.
GCTGTAAATCCACCTCATCCGGCCTGGGGATGCTGGCATGCTTCGGTGCACCTGCGCCCGCTTCCGCGATCTCCTTTGCCCTCGCCGTAATATCCGCGTCGCTTAGCTCTACCAGAAGCTCCTTTGCCCGTACAATCACGGAATCGGGAACACCGGCAAGCTTGGCGACCTGAACGCCGTAGCTCTTATCCGCTCCACCCTTCACAATCTTTCGAAGAAATACGATATCATCGCCCTGTTCCTTTACGGCGATGCAGTAGTTGTTGACGCCGTTTATGGTTCCTTCCAACTCCGTCAGTTCATGGTAATGGGTGGCAAACAGCGTCTTGGCCCCTAAAAGCTTCGGGTTGCTGATGTGCTCCACCACCGCCCAGGCGATGGATAAGCCGTCGAAGGTGCTGGTGCCCCGGCCGATCTCGTCGAGAACGATCAGGCTGTTTTTCGTAGCGTTTCTCAGGATGTTGGCGACCTCGGTCATCTCCACCATGAAGGTACTCTGGCCGGATGCCAGATCATCGGAAGCGCCCACACGGGTAAAGATTCTGTCGCAGATGCCGATATTGGCGTCATCCGCAGGCACAAAGCTTCCCAGCTGAGCCATCAGTACGATTAAGGCCGTCTGGCGCATATACGTCGATTTACCGGCCATGTTAGGGCCGGTGATGATGGAGAGCCTGTTCTTCGTATTGTCCAGATACGTATCGTTGGCGACGAATAAATCGTCCCGCATCATCTTTTCCACCACCGGATGGCGGCCGTTTTTGATGTCGATCACACCTTTTTCATTGATGCGCGGCTTCACGTAATTATTCTTCGTGGCAACGACGGAAAGGGAAGTCATCACGTCGATGCCCGCGATCGCCCGGGCCGTCTGCTGGATCCGCAGTACCTCGGCGGCGATGGCGTCTCTCACCTCGCAGAACAGACCGTATTCCAGGGTATAGAGCTTGTCCTCCGCTCCCAGAATCATATCCTCCAGCTCCTTCAGTTCATCCGTTGTGTACCGCTCGGCGTTGGCCAGCGTCTGCTTGCGGACAAAGTAATCGGGAACCATCCCTTTAAAGGAGTTCGTCACTTCGAAGTAATATCCAAATACCTTGTTGTACTTGACTTTCAGGTTCTTGATTCCGGTCTTGTCGCGCTCTCTCGATTCCAGCTCGGCGAGCCACGTCTTCCCTTCCGTCTTCGCATGGCGCAGCTTATCCGTCTCCTCGTGATAGCCGTCCTTTATGATGCCCCCGTCACGCAGGGATATGGGCGGGTCCTCCACGATGGCGCGGGAGACAAGATCGTGGACATCCTCTAAGGCATCCAGCTCTTCCCAGAGTTCTTTCAGCAGAGGAGTCGTAAATTCTCCCATAAGGTCTTTTATGTAAGGAAGCATTTCCAGAGAATTCCTGAAGGAGATTAAATCCCTGGGATTCGCCGTCTTATAGCTGATGCGGCCGATGAGACGTTCCAGATCGTATATGGGATTCAAGTATTCACAGATTTCCTCCCTGGAAATGTAATTCATGTTCAGCTCTTCAATGGCATTCTGGCGGGCAATGATGTCGTCCTTGTGGATCAGCGGCTGTTCGATATAGGTTCTCAAAAGCCTGGCTCCCATGGCCGTCTTCGTCTTATCCAGCACCCACAGAAGTGTTCCCCTCTTCTGCTTCTCCCGCATGGTCTCCAGGAGCTCCAGATTCCTTCTGGTCGAGGTGTCGATGATCATAAACTGCCCTGTGGAATAGGGAACGATGGTCGTAATATGGGACAGCGTACTCTTCTGGGTCTCGTACATGTACTCCATGACGGCCCCTGCCGCAATCACTCCCGTATCGTAATCCTGCAGTCCCAGACCGTCCAGAGAGCCCACTTTAAAGTGCTCTTTTAATATCCTCCTGCAGCCCTCGTCGGAAAAGAAATGGCTGTCAAGTGCGGCGATCACGGTCTGGTAGCGGTTCTTGACCTCCTCCGTGTCCACGCCGGATACAAAGAACGCATCATTGCAGATAATCTCGGAGGGACTGAACTTGTTGATCTCATCCGCCAGCTCCCGCTCCGTCTCCACCTCAGTCACCAGGAAATCGCCTGTGCTGATATCGGAAACGGCAATGCCGAACCGCTCGTCGATATAGACGATACCCATCAGGTAGTTATTCTTCGTCTCATCCAGCGCCTGGGCACTGGTAATAGTTCCGGGGGTGACGACACGGATGACCTCTCTCTTAACCAGCCCCTTGGCCAGCTTCGGGTCCTCCATCTGCTCTGCGATCGCTACTTTATAGCCCTTCTGGACCAGCCTGTACAGATAATTTTCAAGCGCATGGTAGAATACCGCACATCGGCGCCCGTTCCTCCAGCCCGCATTCTTTTCCTGTCAGGGTAATCTCCAGTTCCTTGGAGACGGTCAGCGCGTCTTCAAAAAACATCTCATAAAAATCTCCCAGCCTGTAAAACAGGATACAGTCCGGGTACTGTTTCTTGGTTTCCAAATAATGGACCATCATTGGTGACATTCCGGCCACGTTTTTTCCTCTTTTCTTCTGTCGTACTATTTTAATGTTCCCATATAATAAAAGCCTTTCGACTCATCCAGATACACATCCACGATCTGACCAATCAGGGACGCATCGCCCTTGAAATGAACGGTGGTGTTATTATCGAGCCGGCCCGTAACGAAGCCTTCCACATGGTCATCCAAGTCCTCCACCAGCACATCCTTAACGGTGTGGGCGTCACGTCCGCATACCTCGGCCGATATCTTCTGCACCTCTGAAAGCAGACGGTCAAACCGGTCCTTCACCACAGCCTCCGGAATCTGCTCTTCCATGGCCGCCGCCGGAGTGCCCGTGCGCTTCGAATAAATGAACGTAAATGCGCTGTCAAAACGGACCTTTCTCACTACATCCATGGTCTCCAGGAAGTCCTCCTCCGTCTCTCCCGGGAAGCCGACGATGATATCCGTGGTCAGAGAGATATCGGGAACTGCGGCCCTGATCTTCTCCACCAGTTCCAGATACTGTTCCTTCGTGTATCTCCGGTTCATGGCCTTCAAGACCCTGCTGCTTCCGGACTGGAGCGGCAGATGGAGATGATGGCAGATTTTCCCGGAATTCTTCATGACCTCGATTAAGTCATCTGATAAGTCCTTCGGATGGGAGGTCATAAAACGGATCCGCCGAAGACCATCGATGGCCTCCACCTCCTTTAACAGCTGTGCAAAGGTCATCGGCTCTTCCAGATTCTTTCCATAGGAGTTGACATTCTGTCCCAGGAGCATGACCTCCACCACGC
This sequence comes from Hungatella sp., assembly GCF_046966825.1. Classification (NCBI taxonomy): domain Bacteria; kingdom Bacillati; phylum Bacillota; class Clostridia; order Lachnospirales; family Lachnospiraceae; genus Hungatella; species Hungatella sp. Next base: position 3,283 of record NZ_JBKVCZ010000208.1, read on the forward strand.
CGTCTGCAACGAGGCGTCTGATCTCTCCCACAATATCCTGTGGATTCCGGCTTCTCTCGCGGCCGCGCACGTAAGGAACGATACAGTAGCTGCAGAAATTATTGCAGCCAAACATAATATTAACGCCGGACTTGAACGGGTACTTCCGGTCGGTGGGAAGTTCTTCCACGATCCGGTCGGTCCCCTTCCAGATGTCAACTACCATCTTCTTCTCAACCATGCGTTCAGAAATCAGTTCTGCCAGTTTGAAAATATTATGGGTTCCGAATATAATATCGACAAAGCGGTAGCTCTTCTTAATCTTGGCCACCACGGTTTCCTCCTGCATCATACACCCGCAGAGAGCGATCATCATATTGGGATTCTTCTGTTTGATGCGGTTTAAATAGCCGAGTCTGCCGTAAACGCGCTGATTGGCGTTGTCCCTGACCGTACAGGTATTATAGAGGACGAAATCCGCCTCCTCCGTATCCGTCTCCGTAAATCCGGAAGCCTCTAAGATTCCGGTCAGTTTCTCCGAATCCCTGGCGTTCATCTGGCACCCGAACGTCTCGATGTGAAAGGTTCCGCGGTACGTTTCGTCCCGCCTCTTCTTCTCATCGATCAACTGGCGGCAGCGTTCCATAAAGAACTGCTGTCTGCCCGGTTCCTCCGCCGGCGCGGCCTTTAAAGCTTCCTCATGTGTCATATGTAAATGATCCATCCAGTTGTTTCCTCCATTTATTTCACTCCGCATTCCGTCATAATCTGTAAACCCGGAATGGCTTTGAATATTATAGCATAAATACATTCTATTGCAAACACCAAAAATACAACGGCCGTCCACCTGAAAAAAAAGTTACAACTCGCGGCACCACGGAAAAACTCCGCCGGGCGTTCCGGTACGTGGAACCGCGAATTGTAACAAAAGAATCAAGTCCGCCCTGTAGCAAGGCGGACTCTGATATGGAAACAGCTATTTTACAAAGCCGGCGGCCTGCATTGTCCGTTTCCATAAATAATGTACTTTGTCGTGGTAAGCTCCTTTAGCCCCATAGGCCCTCTCGCGTGAAGCTTCTGGGTGCTGATGCCGATCTCTGCGCCAAAACCAAACTCGAATCCATCCGTGAATCTGGTGGACGCGTTGACGTAAACGGCGGCGGCATCGATCTCATTTAAGAACTTCTGAGCGTTGGCGTAATCCGATGTGATGATAGCCTCGGAGTGCTTCGTATTATAGTGGTTAATATGGGCGATGGCCTCGTCTATGGAATCCACCAGCTTCAGGGACAGAATATAGTCTAAATACTCCGTTCCCCAGTCCTCCGCAGCAGCCGGGACAAATGCAGGCACGATACGGCAGGCTTCTTCATCCGCCCGCACCTCAACCTGCTTTTCGTCGAGCCGGGCCTTTAACAGCGGCAGGAACTCTTCCGCGATTTTTCTATGTATGACCAGCGATTCACAGGCGTTGCAGACGCCGATCCGCTGGGTCTTGGCATTGAATATGATGTCCAGAGCCATCCTGAAATCCGCAGTCTCATCCACGAAGATATGGCAGTTCCCGGTTCCCGTCTCGATGACAGGCACCGTACTGTTCTCCACCACGGAACGGATCAGTCCGGCTCCGCCGCGCGGAATCAGCACATCCACGTAATCGTGCAGGCGCATGAATTCCTTCGTCACCTCCCTGTCGGTATCGGTGATAAGCTGTACACTGTCCTCCGGGAGTCCCGCGTTCTTAAGTCCTGCACGGAGGCATTTGACGATGGCCTTATTGGACTCTAAAGCATCGCTTCCGCCCTTTAAGATCACGCAGTTGCCTGATTTGAAGCAGAGTCCGAAGGCGTCCGCGGTCACATTGGGTCTGGCCTCATAGATGATACCGATCACGCCCATGGGAACGCGTTTCTGTCCGATGGTGAGTCCGTTTGGCCGGGCCTTCATGGAGATCACCTCTCCTACCGGATCCTCTAACCCGGCCACGCTGATCAGTCCGTCGGCCATGGCCTCGATCCTGGAAGGCGTCAGCTCCAGGCGGTCGATCATCCCGGCGCTCATGCCATTTATCGTCGCCTGAATCACATCGTCCTGATTGGCCGTCAGAATATCTTCCTCGCCCTCAAGCAAAGCGGCGGCCGCGGCCCTTAAACCTTCGTTCTTCTTGTCGGAGCCGAGAATCCCCAGAACACCGGCCGTCTCTTTCGCTCTTTTTCCTGTCTCAGTTAGTGTCATATCGCGTTCCTCCCTGTTATCCTGCTATTTCACTCCACATTTTGAGTTTGAATTATGGAGTGATTACCATATCCATTCCCTTGTCATGGGCCTCTGCCGGCAGAGAATCGAAAAGCTGGAAGGGATAGGCGATTCCAAATCTGGGATGGTCCGGCTCTTCGTCGAAGAAGCGGTCGTAGTAGCCGCCGCCGTAGCCGATCCGGTGTCCTTCCCTGTCAAATGCAATTCCCGGCACGATGACTGGTGCGAATTCGTCGCCGATGCGCAGACAGCTGGATTTCGGTTCCATGATCCCCATAACGCCGCTCTCTAAATCCTTTTTTCCCTGAATTGCATAGAATACCAGTTTTTTTCCTTCTACCTTCGGTACTGCCACGTATTTTCCCATCTCCAGCAGACCCTGAATCAGCTTCTCAGTTCCTGCTTCATGGCGGAAGGATACGTAGCAGTAGACACAGAACGCCTGCCGGATGGACCGGAGGCTTAAAATCTTCCTGCAGATAGCGTCATTCCACTCCATCTCCTGTTTCTGTGTGAGAGCCTGCCGGTTCTCCTTCACCCATTCCCTGATTTCATTCTTGCTTGACATTTCCATACTTTTTCCCCAGATCCGTAATGGTTCCGTCCTCTTCCTTAACCGAAATGCTGTTTAAGTTTCCTCTTAAGCTCATGCGGATCGCTTCAATGTATTCCTTTCTCAGGGCGGCCTGCTCGGCCTTCTCCTCATCAGAAAGTCCTACAGCCTGCGCCTTGTGGTAGAGCGTGTTGATTCTGTCTATTTTTTCCTGCTGCATCGATGTGCCTCCTAATATTCATTATTTATGTAGTGCATCAGATCGAAATCAAAGTTGGGATGGGCCAGGAAAAGCGTCCCCTTATTGTCCCCAGTCATGATCTGTGAGACGACCTCCACGTCATCCCCGTTGGCGATGACCATATCGGAACCGCTGTCTGTGGCGATCCTGGCCGCCGCCAGCTTCGCCGCCATGCCTCCGGTGCCCACATCGCTGCCCGAGGTGGCCTTTCCCATCTCCATCAGCTCCGGCGTGATCTCATCCACCTGGCTGATAAAACGCGCCTTTGGATTCTGTCTCGGATCGTCAGAATACAGGCCGTCGATATCCGACAAAAGAATCAGTAAATCCGCTCCGATCAGAGCCGCTACAATAGCGGAAAGCCGGTCGTTGTCACCGAAATTATCGACGTAAGGGATCTCTGAGGTGGATACCGTATCATTCTCATTTACAATCGGTATGGCGCCCAGCTTCAGCAGCTCGTCGAAGGTATTCTGCGCGTTATAGCGGGAGCTGTCGTTGATCATGGTATCCTTCGTCAGCAGGACCTGCGCCGCCACCTGATTGTACTCTGCAAACAGCTTCTGATACACCATCATCAGGCGCGCCTGGCCTACTGCCGCAAACGCCTGTTTCTCCGAGATGGTAACCGGCCTTGTGTGGTGGCCAAGAGCCTGGCGCCCCACCGCGATGGCTCCGGACGAAACCAGAACCACGGATTTCCCTTCCCCCTTCAAATCGCTGATGACACGCACCAGCTTCTCGATCTTCATCAGGTTCAAGTCCCCCGTATACGTATGGGTCAGGGAAGACGAACCGATTTTTATGACAATCCTCTGTTTATCCTTCAGCTTTTCCCGCACTTCAGTTCTCATGGTGTCTCCAATCATGTTCTTTCAGTCTTTTTGTCTCATATCTTACAACATTTTTATCCATTCGTCAAATGTGCAGCGGCCGGAAGCGAGGGCTAAACTGTTACGTTGGGACTGAGAAGCGTGCCGCGACTGCTTCCGCCGTCTTGATCCCATCCATGGCCGCGGACGTGATGCCGCCCGCGTAGCCGGCTCCTTCCCCACAGGGATAGATGCCTTTTATGTTGCTCTCAAACCGTTCATCCCTCGGTATGCGCACCGGGGACGAGGTTCTGCTCTCCACGCCTGCCAGGATGGCGTCGCCTCTGGAAAATCCTGCGATCCGCCCGTTAAACGCCTCTACGCCCTCGATCAGCGATTCCGACAGTATATCCGGAAAGAAATCCCGCAGATTTGCCATGGCGTACCGCCCTTCAAAGGCCGGCTCCACATCTCCAAAAGCCGTTGTCGCCCTTTTCTTCTTAAAATCGCGGTACAGCTGCACCGGAATTTTCCCTCCGCCGCACCGGTAGGCCGCTTCCTCCAGACGCCGCTGGTAGGCGATGCCCGCAA
>NZ_JBKVCZ010000209.1:0-7681 GCF_046966825.1 Hungatella sp.
CCTTTTCAATGGTCTCTTCAATCTCCTTCTTACTTTGAACGGGTGTAAAATAGCGTGAAATAACAGTCGGCTTTAATCGAAAAGTTTTATGCTTTGCTATTTCTAATATTTCACTTTTCTGCCCTGACAAAATCTCTGCTATCGTTTTCTCCGTGAGATTGCCTTCTTTCGCATAAGAATGGAACAGTGCAGCTTTTGTTGTATCCAGACGATATCCACCTTGTAAGTATTCTTCCAGTATTTCCTGATACGCTGTGTTTTCGATAAAAGAAAGATCATAGGCCGCGAGAAACGTGATCTCTCCCTGGTCAAACCGTTCTAATAAAGGTGGAATCAATCCAGCGATCCGGACATATTTGGCAACCTTATCCCGGTTTAATCCATACTTTTCTCCCAGCTTTTCATCGGTCCGAAACCTCGTCACAGTTTTTGACACAGTTGATGCTTCGTTCTCTGGCGTTTCACCATTCTGCGACCTCGTCACAGATTCTGACACGGTTGAAGCACCTGCGTTATCATCAGAATTTAGTAACTCATCTAATTCATTTAACAGGTCTGTACGTTTCCCCTGACTTTTTAAAGCATCATAATGCTGCTTCAAACAAAACGCGCGCTCAGACTCGCTTAAATCAGAGAAAGAACGCTGTCTTAAATTCGTCTCCGCCATAATCAAAACAGCCTCTTCATGCGACAGGTTCTCCTTTATCACCACAGGTGCTTTCTTTAAACCTGCCAGGATTCCCGCATTCCGCCTGTTATAACCGCTGAGGAGAATATATTCCTCCCTCCTATGCCACAAAATCAACGGCTGCAAAATACCATAATTTCTTATGCTGTCCACCATATCTTCCAGGCGTTTTCCTGTATAGAGTTTAAATCGGTGATCGGAAAATGGCTTCATCTGATCAAACTCCATCTCTAGTTGTTCTTTTGAAGCAGCAGAAAATTGGTTCCTTTCCGTTAATACTTCCGACACTCCTGGTTTCTCTGGTTCCCCCTTTATCGGGAAATCCAAAACATTATCTGCACTTTCCAGACTGATTGACAAAAGCGAACTCTTTGTAGGAATTTTCGGAATTCTAGTTGCCACTGTCGATCACCTCCTGCGCAAATCTCTCATATGCCACGGCTGCCGGGTTCGCCGGTTCCAGTTCGCAGATTGTCATTCCAGCATCCACGGAATCTGCAACCCTGACAGAACGCGGTATGGTATTAGAAAAAATATGTACCTTTTCTCCCAACGAGTTCTCCACCTGACTTTTCACTCGCTTGGAGACCCTGGTCCTCTGATTGTCCATCGTAAAAAGGATTCCTTCTATTTTCAAGTTCTTATTGCATCGGCTCTGTATCTTATGGTAAGCCCGTAGAAACGCGCTCATTCCCTCTGCCGCCAGCGTCTCAGATTGCAGCGGAATAATAAGACTGTCCGCACAGATCATAACATTAATCATTGGAATTCCCATCTTTGGCATACAATCAATGATAATATAGTCATAGCTGTCTCGAATGGTATCCACGAACTCTTTTAGTTTGTACTCACAGAACGTAGCATCACTCATCAGCTTTTCAAAGTTATCGAGTTTCTCATTGGCAGGTATCAGGTGAACACCGTTTTCTGTCTGAATGACATACTCGCCTGCCTCCGGCAATGGCTCATCCATTACCAGCCTTTTCAGAAGATCATAGATAGTAAATGGTAACTGCTCCGGGCACAGCACTCCGGAAAGAAGTGTACTGTGCCTCTGGCCGTCAAAATCAATTAATGCAACCTTGTACCCCCTTTTCGTTAGCAAGTACGAAAGAGTGGTGGCGGTAGTGGTTTTACCCACTCCGCCTTTCTTATTTACGATACCGATTACCTTTCCCATTTTTGTAATTCCTTTCTTGCTGCTTCAAAGTTTGGATAAAAAAGAAAAAACGACACGATCCTCCTCTCATTGGTACTTTACAGTATGTTTTCTCTTCACCTATTCAGATTAAATGGATCAACTGTAGTCAGATATCAGGACTTCAATGCAGACAGCTCTCCTTCATTAATTTTGTCACTGTAATATTCCATTCTCTACTGTTTTTATCCCCTACGTCTGAATTGCTGAATGAATAGAAAATAAGCATAACCCGGTGAAAGCCGCATGGTTGCAAGCTTTTCTGAGGTTATGCTTATTATAACTCAGGCGTTTGCCGGGAATCCAAGGATAAAGGCCAGCAGTATGACGCCGTCCATTCCGATGACCTGGGCGAACGGATCCAGAAATCCGGAGCAGTGTGCAAGGAGTGTCGCATCGCCCACGGAAATATTGGCCATCAGCCAGATGATGAGTCCCGCCGGTGCTGCGACTACGATGGCACGGCCCAGGACGAACAGGGTTCTGTCAAAAATCGAGCGTACGATGACTTTTCCGATCTGCGGCTTCCGGTATGGCGGCAGCTCCAGCGTGAAGGAAGAAGGAACGCCTTTTAATACCGTGGCGGACAGAATCTTCGAGATCAGAAGTGTCATGAGCACTCCCAGAACGATGACTCCCGCCAGAATTGCAGCAGACAGGACTGAGGAGAATGCCCCGGCAGCGCTTCCTACGAAAAACATGGTAATAATGGCGATCATCGTCGGGAAACGTCCGTTACAGGGCACGAAGTTATTGGTGATCATGGCGATCAGCCGCTCCCTCGGAGAATCGATAATACGGCATCCGATGATTCCGGCGGCATTGCAGCCAAAGCCCATGCACATGGTCAGTGCCTGTTTTCCGCAGGCGGCACACCGTTTGAAGCACCGGTCCAGGTTAAATGCAACTCTTGGAAGGTAACCGAAGTCTTCCAGCAGCGTAAACAACGGGAAAAAGATTGCCATTGGAGGCAGCATAACCGATATTACCCATGCCAGAACCCGGTAAACGCCATGAACGAGGAGATCATTTAAAAGCACTGGCATACCGATGGCGAGAAACAGCTCGCTGATCCGGTCTTCCACCCAGAATAAGCCTGTGCTCAAAAGTTCGGACGGATAGTTGGCTCCTGTAATCGTCAGCCAGAAAACGCCTAAAAGAATCAGAAACATAATGGGAAATCCGGTTGCTTTGCTTGTAAACAGACGGTCCAGAAGACGATCCTTTTTATCATACTTCTGATTCTCGTACACCACCGCTCCCCGGCAGATAAACTCTGCTTTTCGTACAAAGACTGATGCCATGTCATCACTTACGCGCTTCTGTGTGATACCCCGTTCCTTCCACTCTTCCCGGATTTCCGCCAGAAGGGAGCTTACTTCCAGTGATTCTGCCACGGGAGTGAGATATTTGCGTACGGCTTCCATCAGGTTCTCGTTGGAGTCCAGGAGCCGTGCGCAGAGCCAGCGGATATTGACGCCCTCGCCAGCCGTCTTCCTTACCACAGGTGTGAGCCGGGCGATGGCCGCCTCGATGTATTCCGGATACCGGATAAGAATCCGCGGCGCCGGATTTTCATCGAATCGTCTGTCTGCCGCCTTCTCTGCTGTTTTTCTAACTTCGCTTTCTATGTCTTTTACGTTTTCAGCCTCTGATTCCGCTGCTTCCATATTACTTGCTTCTATATCTCTTGCTGCTATGTTTTTTGCTTCCGCTTCTGTTTCCTTTACAGATTCTGCCGCTTCTGCTACGGCTTCCTTTTCCACGCCTTCCGCTTCAACTTCTGCCTCCATTTCAACGTCTTCTGCTTCCATTTCCACGCCTTCCACATCCACAGCTTCCGTCTCAGCATATTCGCCCTCCACCACTTCCATGTTTCGGGCGCTCTCCAGCCTCTTGTTCAGCTCCAGCACGTGTTTCAGGCCTTCATAAATCTGTTCCAGTCCTTTTCCGCTCCTGGCCGCAGTTCCGATGACGGGCACCCCCAGGCGCTCCTCCAGGACATCGAAACGGATAGAGATCGATTTTTTCTTAGCCTCATCCATGAGATTGACGCAGACCACCGCCCGCCGGTTGGCCTCCAGAATCTGGAGCACCAGATTTAAATTTCGTTCCAGACAGGTGGCATCACAGACAACGATAACTGCGTCCGGATTTTCAAAGCAGATAAAATCTCTTGCCACCTCTTCCTCTGAGGAATGAGCCATCAGAGAGTAACAGCCAGGGATATCCACCATAACATATCCCTGCTCTCCATCGTTTGCATAGCCCTGGGCGTTTGCCACCGTTTTTCCGGGCCAGTTTCCGGTCGGTTAATATCATTTAACGGTAAGATAGAAATTGGAGGGAGAGAAAAGATGAACAGAACAGACGAATTGTTTTTTGAATTGATCGAAACTTACCAGCGGCACGCCCAGGCTTCCAGAAACGCAAAGTATCAGGAGACTCGCGAGATGGCTGAGATACTCCTCAACATGGATATTACCGCCATGTGGTCTTTGACGCAGCGCACACCGGACACGAGATACCGGTTGATGTAGATAGGAGACAGGGCGGAGCTAATGGGGGCAGCTGCCGCCCTGCTGATATGAGCATACTTATATAACGTTTTTCGGACCGTGGTGTGATGCAAAAAAAATAAGCCCGAATAGGCTTAAGAGAAAAGACAAGGGAGGGCGGGCTTGCCACCGCTCCCCCATCTACAAACAGTATAGCAGATAAATATAGTTATGACAATAGGCGGCCCACTGCGGACCGCCCTTTTTGTATCTATCCATTAGCAGCCACAGTTATTCTGCCTGCAGGAAGCATTATTACAGCCGTCTCTAAATCCGGCCTCATAAGCTTCTTTTCTCTCTCTGGCGCATGGATCGAAACAGCAATTGTTATCGCTGCAATTGCATTTATTCTCACAGGGATTGTTGCATACGCATCTGCAGCAATTATTACAGCAATTATTTCTACAACCACACCAGTTACCACAGAGACATCTACATATATTACACATGATTTATTTCCCCTTTTAATATGATAAATTATAGTTTATTATATGCAAAAAGGGGACAAAGGTGACAAGTATTGACTACCCTACCCACTGCACCTCGAGATTGCCCTGGCTGAGATTATTCGTGACCAACAACGCCCCGTACGTCGCCATATCCACTTTTGACGGATTAAGCATGTAGGCCAGACCGCCGATAATCGCATAACCGGTTACCATGTTCCCAGCATCGTCCACATAGAACCACTTATTCTTGTACTTAATCCACCGCGCTTTCTGCAGTTCTCCATTGATCGTGAAATGCCAGTTCCCGGCTCCGTCCTCGAAACTCTTCACGTCGTCTTCCTGGCCGCGGATCCGCAGGCAGAAGTCCGTCCATAACTCCGGATTGTCCATCATCTTGCGAGGGCACCACTTCCGTTTCGCATCGTAGTGCCGGATTACCCGATCAGCAGGGATCCCCGTCTCCTGGATCAGATGTCTCACCAGATCCACGCAGTTAAGCCGCGCCTTGTCATAATCGCTGTCCGGATTAACACATATCTCGATATTGATCGTATTGTTGTTATTGACTCCGGCCACCAACGGCGTGCCGTACTGCTTGCCGACGGCCCATGCTCCGTCTGTATGGTTGAGTGTCTGGTAGATTGCTACATCATCAACGTAATAATGGACCGATGTATCAAGGTTGCCGTTGTTGTGCGCTCTGGCATGAGATTCAGCTCCGGCGCCCTTTTTAAAGTTGTCTGTCTCGTGGATCACGATGTACTTTGGGTGATTCTGACTTGCGTAGCAATTAATCTGTTTGATTTGTTTCGTAATAGGTAACATAATCGTCCTCCTTAAATATGAAAAGGCCCAGGTTCCCCCAGGCCCAAAATCTTGTGACGTCACAAGTTGTAATATCACAACTTTTTGCGATCTCGCAGCAGCTCCGGCTCTCACCCTGCCGGCTGGGAGTTTCGACCGTCGAAACTATTCTGTTATCTCCGGCAGCCCGGCCACGCTGGTAAGTAGCGACAGCACTCCGGCCAGTACCGATGCACTGATTACCATCGGACCGTTGACATCGCCCAGCACGGCAGCTGTGCCGATCGTAGCTACTGCGGTCTGTGCCATGGTCTTGACTGCCCGGATTCCTGCGGCTTTAATCCATCTCTTTGTTTTCTCGTTCATATCAAAATCCTCCTCTACTTAATAAATACAAAATACCAGCCGCCACCGCTGTTCCGATGGAGCTGGTAATTGATGTAAAAAATGTTTTTTTCGTTGCCGACCACTGCTTCGCTGGTTCCTTCTCCAGAATCTCTACTTTGTCCTTTAGTTCTGATACATTCTCATTTGTATATTTCACCTCACCAATCAACTCCACCATAGTCTTAGACATTGTATGGATCTCATTAATAACCGGCTTCAGATCATCTATCTGGTGAGTATTACTCTTTGATCGCTCTTCGACTTTTGTCAAACGCTCAATGAACTCCGTTTCAATCACATATGGCACCGTCCTTTCAAAATAATTTATATCGCGGCCTCTCCTCACCCCACCACCAGTACCGCAGCCAGTCGTCCAGGACGATTCCAGCCAAGCTTACCGGCAGCCACAGAAGGCAATACTGCGGGCAGATCTGACCGAGTATATTACCAGACAGCCCGCTGTAATCCCAGATATTCCAGCCCAACCACAGGTTGACTATGCAGCCTGTAATAAACTCCAGAACGGTTATGGTGGCCATGCCGATCAGGATCTGCTTCCACAGCGCCATGCTCCATGGCAGGATCTCATTGATCAGCCCCAGGCAGATAAAGCAAGTCCCGCCCAGTAAAAACATGGTCCAGTGGCTCCGACCACGCCAGACAAGCTCCAGAGCCACATACAACAGACCGCCGGTAGCCATCAACACCAAGTACTTACGCAGGATCAGCGCCATCTGCATTACCTCCCGCAATTGCAGCGATCTGCGTCAAGTATGACTGCAGCACCTCTGACTGGTATGCCGGTGGGACATCTGCACCATAAAAAATTACCTGTATCTCCTCTGCAGTCTCGCAACCTGCAATCCACATATTAATCGCGTTACAGTAGGTCGTGTGGTAGCTTACGTGCCACATGGCTGCCGTAATGATAGCCTGCATATCTTCCGCGCTGTAAAAGCGGCACGGCTGGCCGTCTGCATGATACTCAATTTGAGCAGCACCAGAGGTTACCTGGATCTGCTTACCGAAGAGATTAAGCTGGTCCTCGATCGTCAGCGCGAAATGATCGGTACTGCCATCTGATAGTTGAACATTAACGCCCTGATAGATAATCTGCTGGCAGGCTACGGATATCTCCCGGCGTTTTGCGGCCTGCAGCTCCTCCAGTGTTGGAATATATGGCTCCGGCGGTTCTCCCGGCCCCTCTGGCGTCTCAGGCGCTGTATAGACGCTTCCATCGTTAGACAGATACACAGTCTGGCCCTCATCACGATACACTGTGTCATAACCTGTCAAAGTAGTTGCTTCCGTGCCATCGTCCGTGTAGATGGTGATATCCCCCCATACAGATGGCACGGTATCAGGAAATACAAGCTGCATGACATTTTCCGATACCGGACGGATCGATTCGATCTCAAAAAGAGTCTCCTGATTTCCAATTCTGATTTTTTCCATAATTTTTACTTCCTTTCTTGATTTTTTGTATATAAAAAGGCCCTTTAAGGGCCAGAATTTTCATTTTTGTGGTGTTGACTAAATGATATAGTGATTTAGCAGTGAAAGACGTCACCGCACACTTTTACAAAAACGCACCGGT
>NZ_JBKVCZ010000210.1:0-2471 GCF_046966825.1 Hungatella sp.
GTGTTTATGGAGTGGAGTCTTAATCGTCATCACGTTCGTCATCAGAATTTTGGTGTTCAGCGTCATCGTCGCTGTCTTTATCATCTTTCGATTTGGAATCATCGTCGTCAGAGTCCCGGTCATTTGATTTTCGGTCTTCCGAGTCCTTGCCTTCGGAATTCCTATTGGCCGAATCCCCGTGGTCGGAATCTTTACCTGCTGAATTCTTATCAACGGAAGCCCGGGCGTCCGAATCTTTGTCGTCGGAATCCTTATCATCTGTATCTCGGGTGTTCTTATTCTTATTCTTATTCTTATTGCGTGAATCTTTATTATCTGAATCATGGTCATCCGTGTCTTTATCAGCCAAATCCTCATCGTCTGAATCATGGTCATCCGAATCTTTATCGGCCAAATCCCCATCGTCTGAATCGTGGTCATCCGAATCTTTATCGGCCAAATCTCCATCGTCTGAATCGTGGTCATCCGAGTCTTTATCAGCCAAATCATTATCGTCCGAATCATGGTCATCCATATCATCGTCGTCCGAATCATGATCATCTGTATCTTTATCATCAGAATCCCGATCGCCGTATTTCTCTTTTTTCATTTCTTCTTTATACTCATTCCAGTCCTCCTCGTTCATCTGGAGCCATGCCGGTTTTTCCTTCTCACGATCAAGGATAATACGATAAAGTTCTTCCATGGACATCTTTGACAAAGTTTCTTCGTCGAGATCCGGATAAGCCGCTGTCATCATACGAATAAACTGTAGTTTACCACTGGAAATGTGATAATTTTGGGCTGTCTGATTCAATGCCTGATCCTTTTTCTTTTCCTGTGTCACTATACGAACCGTTTTTTTACTCTCCTCGGCTGTTTTTCTGATACAGTCACTTAACTGGCCCTGGAGCTGGCTTACACGGTTCGGATTCTTATTTTCTACTGAAATTAAAACAGTTCTCCGATCATCTGTCAGATACTCTTTTTCTTCCATAATCCGGTATAAATCCTTAACCGCATCTTCAACGTTCCAATCCTTGTACGTATGTCCTTCTGCCGCCTGAGCTGCGTCCTCGTTCAGGGGGGTAAAAGAAAGGACTCTGTCTTTTTTATTTATTTTCAATTCAAAGCTTGGATTCACGTCCATGTCTACAATACTGTCTACCAGTATGTTTTCATAGGAGTATACGCCGCCGATACCCGCTGCAAAAAAGAATAGCAGGCAGCCACATACGGCTGCCACATGCCGCACCTGTGCCGGACTGCACAATTTCTGGAACCAGCTGTTTTTCAACGGCTCCTGCCTGGTGGCAGTGTCCATCTGTTCCATTTTTACTACTGGTGTATCCATTATTTTTTGCAGGGAAGGCTGAGGAAGCTGGTCTACTGCCCGGTTCAGCGATTTTTTAATTTGTGGTGTGTCCATTTTTTTACTCATCGCCCTTACTCCTTTCCTTCCAGATACCGTCTCAATTTTTTTAACGTCCGCTGGTAGCAGGACAAGACCGTGGACAACGGAATCCCCAGATTTACAGCAATCTCTCTGTGTCGGATTCCCCCCACCAGGTGAAGCAAAAGAATCTGCCGCTCCCGCTCTGTTAGAATATTCATGGCTGTCTCTAAAACCAGTCTGTCTGTGATTTCTGTCACATAAGAATATTCCATCGTGTCTTCCATCTCAAATGCTTCTTCTGACAAAAAACGGGAATTCCGCCTGAATAAGTCCATGGCGAGATTTCGGGCGATCGTAAAAAGCCACGCCATCGGCTTCCCCTGTTTCTGATACAGATGCGCGGATGCCCGTACTTTTAAATAGGTGTCCTGAACAACATCCTGAGTATCATATGGATTTTTCACGATCGCCAGGACGTAACTGTACAGTGCACGCTCCGTCAGGGTATAGAATTCCTCAAGCGCGGACCGGTCATCCTGGCCAATCCGCACGATCAGATTCTCATCTATAATAAGCCGTTGTATGTGTGTCTCCGGCTCCCCTCCCACTACCATGAAAAATATCATACTCACTTCTCCTCACCGCACACCAGTATTGCAATCATGGAATACTATATCAGCCATCTGCTATTCTTAGGCTATTCCCGCACTCCCTTTATCAGACTTTTCTGTTTAAAATTGTGTCAGTATTTATTTTGGAGCCGCCGCTGCCTTCGATCTATATCACCTTTCACGAAGGTAACAGCGATTTTCCTATCATGGCAGCTTCGCTATTATAATGGTCAAAATAAGTCTTAAGGGTCATCGTCATTATATTGGTCGCTTTCAGCCTTTACGGCCAGCGTCTTCGTATTGATTACCATCAACCTTTAGGGCAGCGTTATCATATTGATTGTCATCAACCTGTACGGCCAGCGTTATCATATTGATTGCCATCAACCTTCGCGGCCAGCGTTATCATATTGATGGCCAGCAACCTATACGGCCAGCGTTATCATATTGATGGCCAGCAACCTTCGCGGCCAGCGTTATCATAT
>NZ_JBKVCZ010000210.1:2571-7337 GCF_046966825.1 Hungatella sp.
CAGCGTTATCATATTGATGGCCAGCAACCTTCGCGGCCAGCGTTATCATATTGATTGTCATCAACCTATACGGCCAGCGTTATCATATCGGTTATTATCATGATCGTCTTCAACCTTCGCGGCCAGCGTCTTCATGTTGGCCATGGTCGTCGTCACGATCGTCTTCATCGTCACGATCATCTTCATCGTCACGATCATCTTCATCGTCACGATCATCTTCATCGTAACGATCATCTTCATCGTCACGATCAACGTCATCATCATGATCATCATCATACTTCCCGCCTGCCGCCTCACTCTCCGCCATCCGATCCAGCTCATCCTCCAGCCATTCAAGCCTGTCGCTTCGGTACCAGTCATTAACGTGGTCAAGCTTATCTTCCAGGGCATCCAGAGAGATGCCCTCGTCCTTTGCGTAAGCCACCAGATCGCTGATCCGCATATTCGCCAGCTGATTGGCCGTCACACTGTCATCCTTTGCCAGAATCTTTTCGATCAGGGCCATACGTCCGGCGGATATGTGGTGTTCCTCCGCCAGCTTCTTTAATTCCTTCGTCAAGCTTACATGCTGATCCAGAACACGGCCTTCGATTTGACATTCCTCCAGATAGTCTGCAAGATGGTGGTTCACATTTTTAACCGTGGTTTCTGAGGCCGAACCGGACTTTACGGTCAGCAGGATATCATTTTTGTCCTTGTTGGTAAAATATCCCCCCTGGTCCAGCAGATCGACCACATCTTCCAGGACATAGTCGAGGTTCCTGTCCTTCATGCGATACCCCTGTAACAGTTTTTTTCCGTCTTCGTTCGTCCCCTTTAGAGAAACGACCTGATTCAGCCTGTTCGCCTTCAATTCGATGCTTGGATTAATATCAAATGCCAGATACTGGCTGGGAGCCCCCAAATAAAGCCCCAATCCTCCTAAAGCTACCGTTGCAGCTGCCGCTATGGCCGCCATAAAATTTTTCTTCATATCTTTACTCCTTTCGTGTAAAACTGTTTTTTCTTCCTTTTCATCCTTACAACGGAGCAGACTTACATTTTATCGCAGCCATATGAAAATATTTAAATATTTTTTATTCCCCAGTCACTTCCCAATCTTCCGGGTTTGGCGTGACCAGATTTTTCGCTTCATAAAGCCCACACTGAACCATGTGCTCCCGGACCACCTCCAGCACATGGCAGTAGCAAAGCGAAAGCTGACGGGCAAATGCCTCTGCCTCTCCCTCAAGCAGACAATCCATTGCCTTCCGGCACCGCCGGTTCAGTTCATTGGATTGTGTGGAACCATCGCTGTAAAAACTATAGTAATATCCCCAGTGGAGCAGTCCGCTCACCTCCTGCAGTATCACCTGAAACGGTCTCAGGGAAAGGTGCTCCGCCATGGAATGCATAATCAGATCCAGCGGAACCGCTCCGGGCTGCTCTATTTTTTCCAGCAGGTCCCTGGCTTCCCCTTTCATCGATTCGGCAGTAAGCATGGCAGCAGGCCAGACCGCGACAGCCATAAACTGAAGCCCGCTCAAATAAAGCAGCGTATCATTCTTAAATACCCTGTTCTTCATGCACTGCACAGTTGCATCGTCATTGAACAGCGTCACCTGTGTTCCCCTGACATTGTATGTATGGCAGAATCCACATTTATTCAGCATGGCCACCGCTTTCCTGATCGTAGAGACAGAGACTTTGTATTCTTCGGCCAGTGCGGCCTCAGAAGGCAGAAACATCCCATCCCGGTAAGTTCCCACTCCAATCTTATCAATTAAATCACGGGTAATCTGCATGTAATAATGGTCCCTTCCCTTTTCCGGACTCCAGTAATAATAGCTTTGCCCCTCTTCCGCCGGAAATGGAACCATAACCGCCAGTTCTTCCATATACTGCTTAACATCGCCTGCGATCGCATGATACATTGTCTGAAAACACCGGCGCACTTCCTTCGGATCACCTGTATTGACCGCCTCCAGCATCCACAGCGGATCCTTATACGCCCTGTATGAAGCCGAAAATGCCGGAGACTTCCGGAATTCAAGGAAAAATGGGACACGCGCGCAGATCTCAAGGCTCGTAAACACATCCCGAAACAGCAGGTTGTCCGAAGCATCCAAAAGATTATGCAGCGCCGCCGATGAAGCCTTCCAACGGACAGCAATCTCCTTTTTGCTGCTTCGTTTTAGCTGCCGAAAGCTCAGGCTCACCTTCTCCCCGCCGCAGGATACTACGGAAAATGCGAAAAGCCGCGGCATAATCAGTTCCATCGTCCTATAGACCTCCAGAATCGTATGCCTCCGCTCCAGCACGGATCTTATGGCATGTTCCTTCTGCACCTCACGGTCCGGCTGATACGCCACGATTGAGGGCCGCCTCTCTTCGGTATGGATAAGCCCCTCTTTTTTCAATGCAGCCAGAACATCCTTTACCGTCCGGATCCCCACATGGTAATTTTCGCAGAGCTGGCTCATGGATGGCAGCGGATCTCCATATTTTAAGTATCCTGTCATAATCTGCTCTCTGAGATTTTTATATAAATATTCAAATAGTGTCCTCTTCTCTTCCATCTTATCTCCCTTTCAAAATCCCTCTTCCCAGAATCGTTTTTCTTCTCTCTGGCCTGCCTCATAATTCACAAAACCACCTTCATTATATCACATTTTCTCTCCATACTATATGCTAACGTACACAAATATTATATTGATTTCTCAAATAGGGTAAATTAAAATAAAACGGAGTATAACTATCACAATGTACTTTATAAATGGAGACAATATAGATGAAATTACGAGAACAGAAAAAACCTGATTTTCACAATCCCTTTTTCAGGAAAGGCCTGCAAATCGGAGTCCTGTCCGTAGGGATTCTTCTGGTTTTTACAATTTTAATCGGAAATGCAGCAGATCTGCGCATAGCCTTAAATCAAAGCACACAAAAATACTTAGACGACGTAACCGTACAGACCGCCCGCGATATCCACGACGCTCTGACCAATAAAATGACGAGTCTCGTCACAATATCCGATACGACTTCCCATCTGGATGAGGATTGTACCGGGGAAGAACAACTGGTGGAATTTTTACACAGAAAAGCGCAGATCCTGGAGTTTGACCCGTTAATTCTGCTGCACAGGGATGGCACCATCATTTCCTCTGACGGCGACTCCGCTCCTCCCTGGATCGCTTCCGCAGACTTCTTTCAGATTGACGGCGTTCTCGCCTCTTTTAAGGGGGAGGTAAAGGCAAATTACATAGGGGGACAAAGTATTTTTTATTCGGTCCCAATATCCAGGAAAGGCCAGATCGATGAAGTTCTCATCGGTGTAAGAAGCAAGGAGAATATGCAGGCCATGATTTCCACCAAGAACTTTGACGGCGAGATGCTCAGCTGCATCATCAACAGTAATGGGCAGGTGGTAATTTCACCCACAGACTTAAAGCCATTTCTGCAGCTGGATGATATTTTCAGGGAGAATAAGGATAAGAAGGTCGTAGATGATATTCACCAAATGCAGGAAAACATGAAAAGCAACCAAAATGGTATCTTGAAATTTACGGCGGTTACGAAGGAAAATCTGATCCTGTCCTACAATTCACTCGGCGTGAATGACTGGTTTCTGCTGACGCTCATACCTGCGAATTTTCTGTCCAGCGGCGCGGAGCGCTATATTTTGCAGTCATTTGTCATCATTGGACTGACCATACTGCTCTTCTCCCTGTTCCTGTTTTCGGTATACCGTTTCTACCACATTCACAGGAAACAGCTGGAACGTCTGGCCTTTGTGGACCCGCTTACCGGAGGTCCCAACAATGCGGCATTTCAACTGAAATACACGGAACTGGCGAAAACTATGGCTCCCGATACGTATTCCATCCTGCTGGTAAATGTCAATGGTTTTAAACTTATCAACGAACGCCTGGGCATACCGACCGGAAACCGGATTCTGGCCTACTTATACCAGGTTCTGGAACGCCAGCTCCGGCCTGCGGACGATGAATTTGCCGCCCGTGTGGAATCGGATCACTTCTTTCTGTGTCTGAAAGAACACGAACCGGAGAGACTTCAGAACCGTTTGGATGAGATGATCCGGGAAATCAACGCCTTTCGCAGCACGGATCTGCCCGCCTGCCACATGACGTTTCGGCAGGGAGCCTGCGTGGTGGATGACCCCAGTCTGGAGATCACGCTTCTGCAGGACCGCGCCAGACTGGCATGCCAGAGCCAGACTGCCGAACACAGAGAAAAATGCGCCTTTTACAACAACAGCCTGACCGAGCGCATGAAGATGGAACAGGAACTAAATGATTTATTTGACAGTTCCATAAAAAATCATGATTTTAAAGTGTATTTACAGCCGAAGATCAGGCTGGAGACTAACCGGGCGGAAGGCGCCGAGGCGCTGGTGCGCTGGATTCATCCGGAAAAGGGTGTAATCTATCCCTCGGATTTCATACCTCTGTTCGAGATGAACGGAAAAATATGCAGCCTGGATTTCTATATCTTCACACAGGTCTGCCAAACGCTGCACGCCTGGATCGCAAGCGGAAAAAATCCGATCCCTGTTTCCGTTAATTTATCGCGCCAGCATTTCCTGGAACAAAACTTTTTGAAAAAATTTGCAGATATTGCAAAAGAATACGAGATACCGCCGGGAATGATCGAGTTTGAACTGACGGAATCCATCTTCTTTGACAACCGCCAGATTAATGTGGTAAAGGAAATGATCCGCCAGATGCATCAGCTTGGATTTTTATGTTCCCTGGACGATTTTGGAT
>NZ_JBKVCZ010000211.1:0-7330 GCF_046966825.1 Hungatella sp.
CCCCTACCCTTACATGATCTTCCGGAACATGGAGGCATTAAAGGTCACCTCCGTAAATGCAGTCATGAAGGTGGGAGATACGATATCCGATATTCTGGAGGCGAAAAACGCGGGGGTTACCGCGGTGGGAATTGTGGAAGGAAGCTCGGAGTTGGGGCTTACAAAAGCGGAATGGGAGGCGTTATCCGCAGATGAGCGAAGGGCGAAGGCGGATGAAGTCGAAAGACGCTACCGGGAGGCCGGCGCGGACTACGTGATCGAGGATATCCGCGGGGTGGCTGCGCTTGTGGTGGACGGCGGCCGACAGAGCGGGTGATAGAGTACGGAAATATAGAGCGGAAATATAGAACAGAAATATAGAGCGACAATAGAGCGCGGAAATATAGAGCGATAATAGAGCGCGGTAATACAGGATAAACAGGGTGGACTAACCCAGGCAGAAAAAAGGCGTCAAAGTATCGGCTGACATTTTAATACAGCCGATATTTTTGACGCTTTTTATGGGACGGAGGGCCGCAAATTTTTGTAAATTTTTTTTGCAAATGTTCTATCTTTTCATTTCCCGTAAACTGGATTATGATAAGGCATGTAAGGAACAAACAAATTCTTCCAGGCCTGGAACAAAGGAATTTTTAATAACCGGCAGAAGCCGGCAGGAGGTTTGCAATGAGTAAATTAATTAATAAGAACTGCATCGTATTTGACATTGACGCGGCGGAAAAAAAGGACGTAATAAGCATTCTGGTGAAGGAACTGGACGCAGCCGGAAAGATCACGAATCAGGAAGAGTTTTTCGAGGACGTGCTGGCGAGGGAAGCCATCGCACCGACCTACGTGGGTTTCGACATGGGGCTTCCGCACGGTAAGACGGATCACGTTCTGGAAGCGAGCGTGGCATTTGCGAGAACAGCAAGGCCGGTGGTCTGGAACGAAGAGACCGGGGAGACGGCGGATCTGATCATTCTCATCGCAGTGCCGCTTTCTGAGGCGGGAGATACACATATGAAGATCCTGGCGAATTTATCAAGACAGCTGATGCATGAGGAATTCAGAGAATCCTTGAGAAGCAGCACGAAGGATCAGGTATTTGACATTTTAACGGAAGTATTGGAGGGGTAAGAAAATGAAAGAGCAAATCAAGATTTTAAAGAAGCACATTCTGACTGGTACGTCTCACATGATTCCGTTTATCGTAGCCGGCGGTATTCTGTTTTCCATCTCGGTTATGTTAAATCCGGCGGGAGCGGCAACTCCTACCGAGGGCTGGCTGGCAGGTCTTGCGCAGATCGGTCTCGGCGGCCTGACACTGTTCGTTCCGGTTCTGGGCGGTTATATCGCGTACTCGATCGCGGATAAACCCGGTCTGGCCCCTGGTATGATCGGAGCCTATCTTGCCAATTCCATGGGCGCCGGCTTCCTCGGCGGAATGGCGGCCGGTCTGATTGCCGGTGTTGTGGTAAAACAGTTAAAGAAGATTAAGCTTCCGATTTCTTTAAAGACACTGGGTTCCATTTTCATTTACCCGCTGCTTGGTACGTTTATCACAGGCGGTATCATCGTATGGGGTATCGGCACACCGATCGCATTTATCATGCAGTCCTTAACCTCCTGGCTTTCCGGTCTCGGCGATGTGGGCAGAGTTCCGTTAGCAACGATTCTCGGCGCCATGACCGCATTTGACATGGGCGGCCCGATCAATAAAGTGGCAACCTTATTTGCACAGACACAGGTCGATACACTTCCATATCTGATGGGCGGTGTCGGTGTGGCTATCTGTACGCCTCCGATCGGCATGGGTATCGCAACCCTGCTGGCTCCGAAGAAGTACAATGCAGAAGAAAAAGAAGCAGGCAAGGCGGCTATCCTGATGGGATGCGTGGGAATCACAGAAGGTGCGATTCCATTTGCAGCCAATGACCCGTTACGTGTTATTCCGTCCCTGATTGTGGGCGCAGTCGTCGGCAACATCATTCCTTTCTTAACCGGTGTGTTAAACCATGCGCCATGGGGCGGACTCATCGTACTTCCGGTTGTTGAGGGACGAATCTGGTATATCATTTCCGTATTAGCAGGTGGATTTGTAACTGCAATTATGGTAAACTTATTAAAGAAGAACAATACTGACGATTCCGCAGTCAAAGCAGCGGCAGAAGACGACGGACTCGATGAGATCACATTTGACGAATTATAATAGAAAAATTTCAAGGAGGATATTACAATGAAGGTAGTAGGAATTACATCTTGCCCATCAGGCGTGGCACATACATATATGGCAGCGGAAGCGTTAAAGCTTTCCGGACAGAAACTGGGAATTGACGTAATCATCGAGACACAGGGCGGAGCCGGTGTGGAGAATCAGTTAAAGCAGAAGGATATCGACGAGGCGGCCTGCGTGATTCTGGTCAATGACGTGGCTCTGGAAGGGCTGGACCGTTTTAAAGGTAAAAAAGTTCTGAAAATGGGAGTGTCCGATTTAATTAAGAAATCAGACGCCGTTATGAAAAAGATTCAGGATACATTTCAGTAATGCATACAGGGGAGCATAATCATACATAACGTGAGAGACAGGACTAAGAGGAGATGGGGAGTATCTCCTCAGGGCGTGTTTGAAAATTGCTTTCTGTCAGATGTGCGTCACATTTTGCGGGAGCCTGGTTCCGAAGGTGCGCAGCGTAGTGGGCTACGTTAAGCGGATTCGGGGCCAGGCTCCCGCAAAATGGGGCGTACAGATGGCAGAAATGAATTTTTAAACACGCCCTGGTCCTGTTATCTGCGTTTAGATAGAAGAGCGGCGGGGCCGCGCAGGGGAAAAAACTATGTTTAACGGAAGAATGCTGAATATCATCCGTCATTTGAAAACGCAGGGCGAATCCACCTATAAGGAGATGGCGAAGGAGCTGGGGGTGTCGGAGCGGAGCGTGCGCTACGATGTGGACCGGATCAACGACATTTTATCGCTGGAGCACCTGCCTGAAATCGAAAAACATTCTAAGGGAGTGCTGAAATATCCGGCAAATCTGGATTTAAAGGGATTAGAGGATGGCAATGAGGTCGTCTACACGAGCAGGGAGCGCATGTCCATCCTGCTCCTGATTCTGATGATACGAAATGAGGATTTAAAGATCAATCAGCTGAGCGAACAGTTTGGCGTCTCCAGATCTACTGTGAAAAATGATATGGCTGCACTGGATGAGGAGCTGAAAAAGGACGAGATGGGAATCGGCTATTCTGGTCATTTCTATCTGGCCGGACCAAAGCTTAAGAGAACCACTCTGATGAACCAGGAGTTCAGGAAGTATATCGATTATCTGATCAATCCATTTACTAACTATAATTCCTATGAGTTTTATTGTATCCATATCATACACAAGGCGTTTGAGGGCGTGTCGATCGCCAATGTGGTGATGGTGGTCGACGGGCTTTTGGAGGAACTGGGCTGTACGCTGACCAGCAGTTCCTATCTCTGGTATATGTCCAATATCGTGGTCCTGGTCTGGTTCATTCTTCACGACAAGGAATATCCTCTCGACATCACGGTGATGCCGGAGTTTGACCCGGAAGTCTACGGCCGGTTTGCGAAAAAACTGGAGGAAATCATCGGGAGGCCCGTGTCGGAGAATCACGTGTGCATGATGGCGAAGATGTATGACTTTACCAATAAAATGGCGGGAGGCAGTGCGGATGTAGACCCGGTTCACGCGCAGTCGGTGACATTTTCCCTGATCTCCGCCATGTCAAAGCGTCTCGATATGCCGTTTGATAAGGATAAGACGCTGGCGGAAGGGCTTTTAAACCATATGATTCCTTTGATTCAGCGTGTAAGAAACCACGTAGAAATCAATGACAATATGATTTCCCTGCTGGGGCCGGAGGAACGGAAGCTGTACACGGTGATGATTTCCGTCTGCAGGGAGATCGATACGCTGGAAGATATTACAAATGAGGACGAGATTGTCTATTTGACGGTCTGTTTCATGGCCAGTATCAAGCGGATGAAGAGTGCGCCCTATAAGAGAGTGCTCCTGGTCTGCGGCCACGGCTACGGCACCACTACCATGCTTAAGGAGTCTCTGCTCAGCGAGTATCAGATTCATATTATGGATACGATTCCCATCTATAAACTGTCTTCCTACCCGGACTGGGCCGGCATCGACTATGTGCTTTCGACTATCAGGCTGAACAACAGCCTCCCGAGACCGTGTATTGTGGTAAATCCTATCCTGCGTCCGGAGGATAAAGCGGCCATCGAGCAGCTGGATATTCCCAGGAAAACCATACTTTCCGGATATTATTCCATTGAGGAAAAGCTGGGCTTCCTCGACGCGGCCACCAGGGCGAGAGTGATGGAGGTCATCGAGCGGGAGCTTGGATACCAGACGGTAAAGACGGTGCACAATCCCAAGAGCTTCAGCAGTTTCCTGAAGTTTGACTGTATCCGGCTGGTGACGGAGGAATACGAATGGAGGGCCGCGGTGCGGGCGAGTGCGGCATTGTTGGAAAAAAGAGGATTTATAGATAGCACTTATACAGATAATATGATAGAATTCATAGAAGAACAGGGATTTTACGCGGTATCGGACGATTCCTTCGCACTTTTGCATGGAAAAGGGGTGGAAGGGATCTATCAGACCAGCCTGAGCCTGCTGGTCAGCCGGCATCCGGTTCACTTTGGGGACAAGAAGGCGAAGGTCATCCTGTGCCTGGCAAGCCGGGACTCGAAAGAGCATATTCCGGCGGTCGTGACGCTGATGCGTATGGTGAAGACCACGCCGTTTATCCATGATCTGGAGCAGTGCTCCAATGAGGAAGAGATTTATCAGACAATATTGAATTGTGAATTCGAAGTACTGTAGAGAAAGGCAGAAAGACAGGAATCATGGCGACCAAGATCAGACAAAACTACAAACATACCTTAAACGCCTGCTATATCGGTTATATTACCCAGGCCATTGTAAACAATTTCGCACCGCTGCTGTTTTTGACATTTCAGAGAAGCTTTGGGATATCTTTAGCAAAGATATCGTTTCTGGTTACTATAAATTTTGGCGTTCAGCTGCTTGTGGATTTTCTGGCTGCCCATTTTGTGGACCGCATCGGGTACCGGATCTGCATGGTGGGAGCCCATTTGCTGGCCGCGGCGGGGCTGATCGGAATGGCATTCCTGCCCAGGCTCATGTCGGACAGTTATCCCGGTCTGATGGCGTCGATTATCCTCTATGCCATCGGAGGCGGCCTGCTTGAGGTTTTGGTGAGCCCGATCGTGGAGGCGTGCCCGACGGAGAAGAAGGAAGCGGCCATGAGTCTGCTGCACTCCTTCTATTGCTGGGGACATATGGGAGTAGTGATCCTCTCGACTGCGTTCTTTTTCGTATTTGGCATTGACAAATGGCAGATGCTGGCTGTGATCTGGGCTGCCGTACCGCTGGCAAATGCGCTGTATTTTATGGTTGTGCCGATCCGTACGCTGGCGGAAGAGGAGGAAGGCCTATCGATCCGGACGCTCTCCGGGAGGTCGGTATTCTGGATTCTCATGGTGTTGATGATCTGTGCGGGGGCCAGTGAGCAGGCGGTGAGCCAGTGGGCGTCCGCGTTTGCCGAGTCGGCTCTGCACGTGTCGAAGAGTATCGGTGACCTGGCGGGACCGTGTGCGTTCGCATTTTTTATGGGAACCTCCCGTGTGGTTTCTGCTAAATTCAGCGAGAAGCTTTCGCTGGAGAAGATCATGCTGGGAAGCGCCGGACTCTGTGTGGTGAGTTATCTGATGATTTCCTTGTCGCCGTGGCCGGTTTTAAGCCTGGCGGGCTGCGCCCTGTGCGGATTCGCGGTAGGAGCGCTCTGGCCCTCGACCTTCAGTCTTGCAATGAAAAAGATTCCGGGCGGCGGAACCGCCATGTTCGCGCTGTTTGCGCTGGCCGGCGACATCGGCTGCGCAGGCGGACCGCTGCTGGTAGGCCGTATCTCCGGCATATTCGGAGACGATCTGCGTACCGGCATTCTCGCGGCGCTGGTCTTTCCGATCCTGCTGATCCTGGGAGTCCTGGCATCGGGAAAGATGAGGGAAGAGGCCGGTGTTGCATTGCGTAATTAATTATGTGATTTAGTGTGTATAAAATGCCTTATATGCGTCGTCGTTCGCTGATAAGGGGTTTGATAAAGAAATAGGGGAATAAATGAGCCGGACAACGTATGGCATGGTTGATGCCAATGCGTTGTCCGGCTTTGAAATTGTGTGGGGCACGCTTTTGTGGTTAGTGGAAATCCTGTATTATAAATCTCTTCTCAGTTTAAATATTACCATGGTCAGTGTGCCCTCGGTGGCAGTTACGGGGCTGTTGAAGGTTAAGCTGAATGCAGTTTCTGTCGGAACCTCGATGATAAATGATACAGAACCGAATGCACTGGAACGCCCGGAATTAGTCATGAAGTAGATACCATATTCGATATGAGGCGCGCCGTTATAGAAGGGCGTAATCTGCATATAGCCCGAATCTGAAAGTAAGGCAGATACTTCGTAAGAAATAGAGTAGATACCGGGAGCCAGCGTAACGTGCGTCGGATCTGTCAGCACAATATTGCCGGTTGTATCGGCAACGCCGATCCCCATGGGAATCAGTGTGGCATTTGTAAACAGTGCGGCGAAATTGATAAAAGATCCAAATATATCGTCGGGTACCGGGCCAGTGGCACCGGTTGGGCCGGTAGGGCCAGTGATTCCGGTGGGGCCAGTTGGGCCGGGATCGCCTGTAAGGCCAGTGGGGCCGGTAGGACCGGTAGGGCCAGTGACTCCGGTGGGGCCAGTGGGGCCGGGATTACCGGTAAGGCCAGTGGGGCCGGTAGGACCGGTAGGGCCAGTGACTCCGGTGGAACCGGTTGGGCCAGTGGAGCCGGTAACTCCGGTTGGGCCAGTAATGCCAGTGGGGCCGGTAATGCCAGTGGGACCGGTTGGGCCAGTTGGGCCAGTGACTCCAGTGGGTCCGGTTGGGCCAGGATCGCCAGTTAGGCCAGTAGGGCCAGTAGCACCAGTAAGTCCGGTGGAGCCGGTTGGACCAGTAATGCCAGTTGGGCCAGTAGATCCGGTGGAGCCAGTTGAACCGGTAAGACCAGTAGGACCGGTAGGACCGATAAGGCCAGTGGGGCCAGTAGGACCGGTAAGTCCGGTGGAGCCAGTTGAACCGGTAAGACCAGTAGGACCAATGGGCCCCGTAGCGCCAGTAGGGCCAATAAGGCCAGTAGCGCCAGTAGCGCCAGTGGGTCCGGTAGGGCCAATAAGGCCAGTAGCGCCAGTGGATCCGGTAGAACCAATAGGACCGGTAAGACCGGTAGCTCCAGT
>NZ_JBKVCZ010000212.1:0-7288 GCF_046966825.1 Hungatella sp.
ATATTTACCATTGCCATGCCGCCGCGCATCCATCCGACGCAGGCGTTGGCCAGCGCGATCAGCTTCTCCGAAATACCGCCGGAGCCCATCAGACAGCCCATGGTGATAAAGAACGGAACCGCCATGAGGCTGAAGGAACTGATTCCCTTTACCATCTGCTGGCAGATGGTCGTCAGCGGAAGGCCCTGAGAAAGCAGACAGAACACGGAGGAAAGCGCCACCGCGTAGGCAATCGGAAAGCGCAGAAAAACCATGACAAAAAAGCTGACAAGTAAAACGACAATTGCTAATGTTTCTCCACTCATGACTGGTCCGCCTCCTTTACGAAAAAGCTCTTGATGTGATTGTATACGGCCTCCAGTTCAAAGATCAGCATGGCCACCCCCGCTAAAGGAACCGGAAAATACATCCAGAATCTGGAGATCTTCGGCATACTTACATAGGAACCCTTGGAGCCGATTCCCCTGGCATACTTCCAACCGACAAAAATCATGATCAACGCCAGGGCCAGAACGGCCGCGTCAGAGAGTAAATCTAAAAATTTTACGACATTTTTCGGCAGATACGAGTCGAAAGCCGTCATGCGGATGTGGGCGCCTCTCCGGATTGCGAGGGCAGCCGAAAGCACCGCCATATAAGACATACAGGTTAAAACCACCTCTTCACTCCACGCCGGATCCGGAATAAACGGAACGTACCTCCCGATTACAGACATGGTGGTAATGAGGATATCCACGACCAGAAGCAGCTTGCATAAGAACATGACAGACTGATAGGTGGCATCGTAGGCAGGTTTAATCTTATCAATTTTATTAAAAATACCCGGCATCTTGATCCCCTTTCCAATACGGCCGCATGCACACTTCCGCGCACATGCCCCGTAACGAACGGGGCACAGAGGCGTAACAAGAATCTTCCTCTGTGCCCGTTTCCATTGCAGCAACAATTTATGAGTTTATTTCATATCGAGAATCTTCTGATACAGTTCTTTGTTGTCTGCTGTAGAGGAATCGATGATATCCTTACAGGCTTCCTGCCATGGGGTGATATCCGGCACTTCAATGACATTGATGCCTTCTGCCTTCAGCTCATCCAGGACCTTGTTC
The DNA here is from genome assembly GCF_046966825.1 of Hungatella sp. Lineage (NCBI taxonomy): Bacteria > Bacillati > Bacillota > Clostridia > Lachnospirales > Lachnospiraceae > Hungatella > Hungatella sp. Next base: position 1,107 of record NZ_JBKVCZ010000212.1, read on the forward strand.
TCTGCCTCTTCGGAGATCTTTCTGTTGAAATCAGATGCGTATTTTCCTGCTTCCATCAGGATGTTCTGCTGCTCTTCTGTCAGCTTATCCCATGCTTCGTCTGTGATGATAACCTGAACCGCGCCAAGGGTGTGGCCGTCAAGGATTAAGTTCGGCGCAACTTCCTGGAACGCATTGGACTTGTAGTTTGCAATCGGCTGTTCCGCACCGTCTACAACGCCAGTCTGAAGAGCGGAATACAGTTCGTTAAAGGAAACAACGGTTGGATTGGCGCCCAGGCCCTGAACCATACCGTTCATAATCGGGTCGTTGGATACTCGTAACTTCATGCCCTTTAAGTCTTCCAGGCCGCTGATCTCTTTTACCGTAAAGAAATGGCGGAAGCCTTCCTCGCCGTAGAATAAGCCCCTTACTCCCAGATTGTTGTCATGCGGTTCCATGAGGAATTCCGGCGCCAGGTCACTGTTGGCGAAATTCCAGAAATGGTCGCGGTTTACAAATGTATACGGAATAGACAGAAGTACGGATTTTTCCACACCGTAGCTTGTCAAAGCGAACGCGGAGATACGGGACATGTCGATGGTTCCGCCGCCGCCCAGCATGGTGTCGAGGACATCGTTTTCAGAACCGAGAACACCGCTGGCCTGAATGTCGATGGCGATCTTCCCGCCGGAAAGCTCTTCTACCTTCTCCTTGAACGCGGTTGCCATCTGTCCGACGATGGTGTCTAACGGGTTTACCTCGGCATAAACAAGTGTTACTTCCGGCGTGTTGGAAGCCTCTGCCGCCGCGGAGGTCTCCTCTGCTGCCTTCGTCTCCTCAGCCGCCGCTGCCGTAGTGGTCTCAGGTGCCGGCGCCGCCGTTGTCGTCTCCGGTGTCTTTAACCCACAGCCCGCCAGGGAACCCGCTACCATTGCCGCGCATAATACTGTGCTCAAAAATCTTTTCTTCATGTCACAATTCCTCCTCTTAACACTCTTTTTACATTTTAGTGTGTTTCTTAACGTTTTCTTTACGTTAAATTCATTATAAGAGGATTTCTTTTCCCTGAAAACGGTAAATAATTGTGAATCATAGTATTATTTTAACCTATATTTTGTTTTTCTTTATGCACTTCGTACAAACGTCTTCTTAACACGTTCTTTACATTCTTTGAAAAATAACCATACGGTATTCCGTGGGGCTCTGGCCTGTAATCCGTTTGAAAACCTTTGCGAAGTAATTGGAATCCGCATATCCGACCGCTTTCCCAATCTCTTTTACATTCACCGTCGGCTCCTCCAGCATCTTCTTCGCCTCCGCGACACGGAATTCGGTTAAGTAGGATGTAAAATTTTTATGGAAGCACTGTTTGAACAGCTTGCAGAAATAAGCCTCCGAATAATTCATCATCCTGGCCATGTCCTGCATGGATATATCAAACATGTAATTCTCATGGATATATTTGTCGATGATTTCTGCCACTCTGGACAGGCGGATGCTGCTGAAATCCTCTCCCTCATCCCTGGAAGCGACCGCGCCGCCTCCGCTACGTCCGGCCATATTGGAAGCTTCCGCGCCGCCTCCGGCCGTCACGGAGGCAGATCTGCCGTCTGATCCGGTACCGGAATACGTCCCTGCAGCCATCTGCTCTTTCACGGCTTTCTCTCCCATCCGCGCCTCGGTCAGCCGCATGGCCTCCTCCAGGACGAGCATCAGCTCCTGCTCGTCATACGGCTTTAACAGGTAGTCCAGCGCCCTGACCGTAATAGCGCTTCTGGCATAGGCAAACTCATCAAAAGCGGTCAGGAAAATAATACAGCAGTCCCCATCCTGCTCCCGGATCTTCTGCGCGGCCTCGATTCCGTTGATTCCCGGCATCTCGATGTCTAAGATGGCGATCTGAATCTTCTCCTCTTCATAGACCCGCAGGGCTTCCCGCCCGTTTTCGGCCTGGAAAATCGTGCACTGGTCCCCCAGATTCTCCGTAAGCGTCTTATAGAGAACCTTTCTCTCAATCATTTCATCATCTGCGATTAATACACGGTACATACTCATATTTCCTCCTGCGGTATTGTCATCTGAATGACGGTTCCCCGCCCCTTTTTGCTGTAAATTCTCAGGCCGCCGTTCTGGTACATGGTCTGAATCCGCTGGTAGATATTGCCCAGGCCGATTCCCACCTTTGCCGTGTGGCTGTTCTTCAGCGCGGTCACCAGTTCCTCCAGCGTCTCCTCGTCCATTCCCAGGCCGGTGTCGGCCACGGAGATTATCACGCTGTTTCCGTCCTTCCACACCTTTAAAAAGACCCTTCCGCCCTGCTCTTTCCGTGACAGGCCGTGGATAATGGCATTTTCCACCACCGGCTGCAGCGTGAAGGCCGGGACCATCACCCGCCTGGCATCCACATCGATCCGGCACTCATACCCGATCCGGCTGCCGAAACGCATCTGCTGAAGATACATGTAATCCTCCACCACCTTCAGTTCCTGCTCCAGCGGCACAATCTGCTCCGATGTCTTTAAATTATACCGGAACAGGTTGCTCATGCTGGCGATCATCCGCTCCGTGGTCTTCGCCTCCTCCAGCTTTGCCGTGCATGCAATCATATTTAATGTATTGAACAGGAAATGGGGATTGATCTGGCTCTTCAGCACCTCCAGCCGCGTGGCGGCCAGACGTTTCTCCATCTCCATCTTCTCCAGCTCCTCCTTGTGGAGAAGCTCGGCCATCTCGTTGTTCTCCTTCAGGGTGTTGATATACCCCTCCGTGGCGTGCTTCATCTTGTTGAAGGCGCTGACCAGTTCCCCCATCTCATCTTTATTTTCAACGGTTATGTCCTTGCTGCTGAAATCATTTCTGGCGATCTTTCTGGAAGTGTGGGCCAGCTTGACCAGCGGATCGATCAGGGTGCTGGACAGCAGCTTCGTCAGACATAAAGCCACCACCATCATAACAGCGGAGAACAGAAGGATCAGATACGGCAGCTGGTAGAACACCGGAACCTTCTCCTGGTAGGTCGCATTTCCCTCTTTCAGGGTTACCTGCACCAGTCTTCTGGCGTAGGTCTGAATGTAAGACTGCATATCATAAATTTCGTACAGACGGGGAATAAAGTCCTCAGAGCCGGAATCCATCTCCAGTAGCTGATCGCGGGCCGTGCAGTACCCCTCATAACCGTTCTTCACATTCCAGGTCCTGGCATACCGTTCCTCACCGATCCGCTCATAGTCGAAGGGCAGGGAGCGGAGGCACCGCTCCGACCTGACGCAGGCCAGGACGTACTCATCCCTGTTTTCCTGTGTACGGTCTCTCACATACACTTCAAACGCTTTTATTTCCAGTTCCATCGCCTCCTGGAAATCGTGACACCGTGAATTATCGTCGAGAATGACATTGAAACTGCCCAGAGAGAAATCCATAATACGAATATTAAAGGCCACGGAAAGCCCCATGACCAGAATTACCATGACGGCGAAAGAGCCGATCTTCCGCTTCAGAGAGATTGTCAACCAGATTTCTTTTATATTTTGAAACATAGCACTTCCTTCCCCATGTTCTCACATTCTTTTTGAAACTCCTCCAGTTCCCGGGGGCGGCCGCAGCACAGAATCCGCCCGTCTGTCTCATCCAGATGGGTCACCTCGATCCGCGCACACAGGCACTTCTTAAGCCGTGCGGGTAAATTCCCCAGATCCATTTCCAGCGGGGCAAAGAACCCGCTCACGTCAGGATGCTTTGCAAAACGCAGCTCTCCCTGCCAGGGATTAGGCAGATTGGTTAAGTCCTGCATGAAGGGATTGATCTCCTCTTTGCGGCATTCATGATCCAGCCGCCCTCCGCCGTGCCTCGTCACGTAGGACCGTGTCACATAGCGGACGTCCAGCGATACAGGCTCGATTCTCGCCGATGCCAGAAGGCGGCTCACATTGAACAGTCCCGTGTGGGACGGCGTCAAATGAGGATAGTACTCCGCATTGTCCTCGTCCAGCAAAAGCCCCTGGGCGCCTTCGCAGATCACCGTATCGAACGGCTCCAGAACCTGGCTGGGACCTGCCGTGATGACGTAACGGTTAAAATTTTCCCGCATCAGATCTGACGCGTTCCAGAGCACATTGTCATCACGCAGAAGACGGAACCACTCATGCTCCCACAGCCTGTCCCGGTCAAAGGGCGCTTCCGGACCGCCCTCCAGCTCCCTGCATATTTCCTCCAGTCGTCCGGGTACGTAACAGTCCCGGATCCTTTTCAACATCCCGGCAATCTCCTCCGTGCTTTTTCCCTCCAGATCACCGAGACGGAAGGTCACTGCGCCGCCCGTAACCGACCTGGCACGGCGGACTGTCTCATAGATCCCCATGCCGCAGGAGCCGTGGCGCGCCTCCCTCCGAAGCTCCTCCGCCAGACTGTTCAGCAGCACGTCAAAGACGGTCACACAGACGCAGTCCGGGCTGGCATAGACGGCCACCGCGTCATGTCCGGCCCCGTTGTCACCGCGTATCCGTTCAAACGCTTCCGCCTCCTCCCCCAGCTTTACCAGATCGGGGAGAAATGTCTCACTCCAGTAAAACGGCGTCTCTCTGAAGCAGCCGCTCCCCAACTGGTGGAATACAAACCGGAAATTTTTCCCTTCCACCGTGTGGCCCGCCTGCGCGCCGCCGTTATGGCGCACTACAACAGCCTTTTTTCCCTGTTCCATGGCCTCAGCACAGAGGAGGTCCACGCATTTTCCCTTTCCCTCGTCGCCAAAATTCTTGCCGACAACCGCTTTTATCTCTTTCCCGTAATCACCCATATCAAAATGTCAGGAAGCCCTCTCCCTCTTCTTTTCTGATTCCTTTTATAATCTCCGCAACCACGTCCGCGGCCTTTCCGCTCCACTGTGCGGTAATTGCCTTTGTCTCCATGCCTCTGGCCGCCTGCATCAGGCTGACAAAGACCTCTGGAAGCACATCCAGATCGTTCGGATCCAGCTCTACGGCCCGGGATCCGATCAGCTGCTTCCAGTCTTCCCCGCTGTTCTGTGCCTTGCAGGCTCCGGCCTTCATCACAATATGGAAAATCTCATATCTGCGGGAGGCTTTTTCATAGAGGGCCTCGGCGCTGTAATCCCGGAAAGCCAGATCCCCGAACACGCGCTTGATCTCCGCCTTCGTCAGAATCTTATGGCACCTCTCGTCGCCTATGGTAAATAAAAATCCCTTTTCTCCGCGTTTGTCATAGCAGTCAATCTTCGTATGCTTATCCGCAAAATACCAGGAAAGCAGGTAAGACTCCCCGCCGTTGCCGCCGCCCCGTCCCTCGAACCAGACATCCAAGAGCTGTTCCGCAATCCTGATATCCGCCTCGAACTGGGTCACCTGGAGAGGCGCATCATCCGTCTTGGAGTCCCCGATGGCCTGGAACATAATATGCGGGTTCGTAACGGGCACCTTCTCATAGATCTCCAGCATGGTGCGGTTTAAGGCGCCCTTGGCGATCTCCTCCGATAAGTATCCCATGGAGCCCGTCACATCCAGCCCGAAAATGATTGCGGTGGACGCCGGATTGTCCATGGAATCACAAGATTCCCGGTATTTCACCCCGTTGGGGTCCAGGTTCGGTCTCATCTGTCTGGAACGGTAGATATCGTTCACCGTGGAATTCTGGTTGATGTTTCTTGCTGATCTTAAATTATTCCAATCCTTACTCTGGTAACTTCCGTGTCCCATACTGTTTCCTCCTGCATATGTGATAGATCTTTTATTCCGGTATACTGCCATGATAATACGCAGTACTAGCTGTAGATTTCCTCATCCGTGACGGGAAGGGGAATGAATTTCCGTTCCCCGTACGAGGCCTCCAGCACTCTGTCCCACTCGGCAAAATCGCTTCCGGCACTGCCTGCTGCCGGCTCCAGCAAGAATTCCCGGAACGGTTCCGGCAGAGTCAGAAGGCCTTCCACCGCCTCCCTCGTCTCGCATCCCAGCAGCTTTGCCGCCGCAAGACGCAGCGATTCCAAGTCCGTGGAGAAATGGCATCGCTTGCTCTCCAGGTATTTCCTGTAGATGCATTTCCTTGCGTCCGCGGAGATTCCGCTCATCGTTCCGTTCTGATATCCGGCGAACCACCATCCGCCGTATAAGTAGATCTGATGGGTGGCTGGCTCCACAAATAAATTGTCCAGCGTCAGGCCATTTAAAACGATTCCGCTATAGGAAAGG
>NZ_JBKVCZ010000213.1:0-7190 GCF_046966825.1 Hungatella sp.
TACCATGATCAGCGAGCTGTCCACGGCCATCATCCTCTATACAGGCAAAACAAAGACGCTGACGGTAGCCGTTTACACGGAGGTGGTACGAGGCAACTACGGCATAGCGGCAGCGCTGTCCACCATACTGACGGTTCTGACGGTCGTTTCATTGCTGATCTTCAACCGGGTAAATGGAGGCAAGGATCTGAGCCTGTAGATGACAGACGGCTGTCAGACGGGGTGCCAGAGTGTACAGGCAGCAGGAATGAATATATAAATCGGCTCCTGTCCTGATGTAAAAAATCTAATACCATGACAAAGCCATATAGTTCCCGGCCGGCTCACGAAAATGTGATGAGCTGGCCGGGAACTATTTTTTACCGCTCAGCCGCTCTGCTATGGAAACAGGAGGATTATTTTTGCTTCCGCCATATTTCCTGCAAACTTTGAATCTGATTCAAACTTGACAGCTCCATCTTTTTTCGCTATACTGTTATACATATATATAACAGTATAACAGGAGGCCTCTCCATGGATTTTCAAAATGACCAGCCGATCTATATCCAGATCGGAACCTTCATAAAAGAACAAATCATAAACGGAACCATACAGCCCGGAGAGAAACTGCCTTCCGTGAGGGAATACGCGGTGCTTTTCGAGGTCTCCCCCCTCACGATCCACCGGACTGTCCAGTATCTGGAGGCGGAGGGAATCATCGTGACCCGGAAGGGCATCGGCAGCTTTGTCCGAGCTGAGATACAGGAGAAGCTGTCGGAAGACATGGTAACGGGATTGATACAGGACTTTATAGGCCGTATGAGAAACTGCGGGCTGACAGATGACCAGATCAGAGCTGCGGTTTCACAGGAACTGGAGGGAGGCCCGAAATGAGGGCTGAGGATATGAGGGCTGAGGATATGAGGACTGAGGATATGAGAAAAGATGATATAAGAACTGAGGATATAACAGCGGCATCTACCTGTCTGCTGCGTTTGCAGGATGTCATTAAAAAACGAAATGGCTGGAGGGTCTTGGATCACGCCTCTGTCACGGTCCGGGAAAACCGGATTATCGGAGTCGTGGGTGACAACGGAATCGGAAAGTCCACGCTTTTAAAATTGATGGCTGGTCTGCTCCGGCCGGATAGCGGGCAGATCATCCGCGAGGAAGCACTCCCTTCCTACATTCTTTCAGGGAGTCACTTTTACGAATGGATGACCGCGGACGACTGTGCAGGCTTCTATCGGGATTTTTATCCCGACTTTGATCGGGAACGCGCCCTGATGATGCTGGAGCAGTCGAAGATCGACCGCAGGACACGGCTCTGCCGCCTTTCCAGGGGAAAACAGGAACGGCTCTGCATGATTCTGGGGCTGTGCAGGAAAAGCCGCCTCTATCTTTTCGACGAGCCCTTTGATGGAATCGACCCGTATTTCAAGAAAGATATGAAGCGCTTCCTCCTGAAGAATATGGCAGACAACAGCTCCATCGTCATGGCGACTCATCTGCTGAAGGATCTGGAGTCTCTGTTCGATGAGGTCATATTCCTCGCTGACGGGCGTGTCTGGCAGATGGAAACGGAAAAAATCAGAATGAAGCACCACAAATCCGTGGAACAGTATTATCTGGAGGAGATCAAACATGATTAGAGTATGGAAATCTATAAAATGGCAGCTTCAGGCAGTATTTTATGAGATACGGACAGCGGCGGCATTTTTCATCATTCTGAATGGGCTGCTTTTGATTCTCCCGCTTTCCGCCTGCCGTGTCATCGATAAAAAAGCTGGATTACTCGTCCTGCTCATCAGTATCTGTTACGCAGCTTCCCTGCTTTTGGGACTGTTTTACGGGATGAACCATATGCTGGAAAAGCCGGACGCCCGGCAGAATGAGCTCTGGCGCCTGGCCGAGCCCAATCCGTGGCTGCGGATATTCTCGCGCCTGACTGCGGTCGCGGCGGTCATGGCGTTTTCCTTTTTCAATGGGCAGGCCGGCACCATCCTGATGCAGAAATTCGCGGACGCAAACCATTCCTATTTCAGAATGCAGATGAAGGATGATATTCCCGGCGCTTTCCTGCAGTTCGCGCTGCTGCTTCCGCTCCTTTATCTCTTTTTGACACTGTCTTCCAGCAGGAGGCAGAACGGCCGCGGAAAAGCCCTTACGCTGATCGCCGCACTGTTCATCGGCCAGATGGTAAGCGATGCGTTAAAGAGCCTCCCCCTCATAGCCGGTGTCCCGGCAGGAACTGCGCTTCTCTTCTTCCTGCTCTGGCAGTCCGGTAAGCTGGAGGAGGAGAGAGATGTGCCATAATACCGTATCCTCACAGCGCCCTGTTATTCTTCCGATACTCCTTCGGCGACATCTGATACCGCTCCTTAAAAATCCGGTAAAAATAACTGGTATTGTCATATCCCACCGCCAGAGCCACATCCGCCACTGCCAGTCTCGTATTTAGAAGCAGGAACGCGGCCTGGTTCAGCCGTTTGATCTGCAAAAGTTCCTTGTACGTCCTTCCGGTCAGCCGTTTCACCATCCGGCTCAGCCAGTAGATATCGTATCCCAGCATGCAGGACAGCTCCGTCAGTTCTCCATCCCGGTAGTTCTCGTCGATATATCCCAGCACCTGGAAGATCAGCCTCTGATCGAAGCCCTCCCGGGTGTGGCTGATCTTATCTGTATAGTGCATCAGCTGAAGAAACAGTAGCCCCATGGTGACCTGGTTGATGCTCCGCTTATTAGGCTGGTCATTGAGCAGTGTCCAGACCATGTTTTCCACCAGATTCTGCACCGGGAGCACATCTGCCACCTTGAAATGCAGAAAGCTGGCGTACCGGGTGTCATTGCACAAGCAGCCCACCAGGAAATCCCGCAGCAGATTTTCCTCCTCCCCCATCATCTCAAAGGCGGTATCAAAAAACTCCGGCAAAATGATGAAGTTCACAGCGACATCTCCCTCTCCGGCAGGCAGAATCTCCTGGGTGGCATGCTGGTTTAAAAAGAGCAGCTCGCCGGTCCTTAAGATAACCGTCTCCCCGTCGATCATGTGGGTCGTCTCCCCCTTGCACATATAGATCACTTCAATGTAGTTGTGTTTGTGTTTCGGGAAGTGAACGAACCGGGTATGAGGCCGGATTCGGATCAGCTTGCCGTGCTCCAGCATCTTCCCGCTGTCAATATGGAAAGCCTCCCTCACCTCCGTTCGGCGGGATGTAATAAGCTCATCGCCCTTTGTATACCTTGTCCTGTCAATCTCTGTGCGCCCGTTTAAGATTTCCCGCTCTTCTTCCGTGATCACACTGAGACGTTCCAGCATTTCCTGATTCACTGCACCGCCCCTCTCTTCTCTAGTGCCGCCGGACTTAAATGCGTACTGCATAGTGCGTGATATCTGCGTCAGGTGTGCGTCCGCGAAGCGACGGCGTAGTGGACCCTACGACTAGCTTCGTGGGCGTGCTCCTGGCGTAGATAGCGGGTGCTATGCAGTACGTATTTAGGTCCGGCGGTACTAGTATAACGTATTGTAAGTCCTTGTGTGGACAGCGGGTGCTATATGCACAAGGACTTATGATACGTTATACTAATGCTGCATTTTTCGCGGCTCATAGTTCTTCCGCTACTCTCCCCACTCAATCATATTCTTCCAGCGCACTTCCTCCATGGCATCGGCCTCCACCACATAGGCGTGGACATCGTCCGTATCGGCCATCAGCCTAAAGACAGGCGTTCCATCATCGGATGTATCGGAAATCCACCTTGCGTCCGGAACGATCACCCCATTTTCCACTGTCATGGTCCACGAAGTCGATTCCCCATCCCCGTTGACACTGGTATAGGATATCTCTCCCTCCATCAGGTCGTCTGCAAAGTTTCCTTTCTTCACCGTCTTTTTCGCCCCGTCTCCGGTCACGCCTTCATAGTAATCGTATCCGCACTCTCCGGCGCCGTCCATGACGCCATCCGTCCACGTACCGACGGAATAATCGTAGCGGACTCCCTCGTCCAGCGTAATCGCCTGAAGGGCTACACACTGGCCAGACGGCTTACCGTCCTTAAAATCGCCGTAGAAGATGGTTCCCGCACGCTGAAACACGAGGCCGTGGCCATCCGCCTCGTCCTTCATCACGCCGCCGGTATGCGGATCAGCCCCCTGGGGGGCAATCGGCGCGGAATGCGGAGAGCCCCCCTCACTGTCGACCGGCGAGGAATACAGACACGTCTCATCCGCCAGCTTTCCAAAAAACAAATCCTGAAATGCCGTATCATTCTCGTTCAGTACTCTCGCAGCGCCCTCCAAATCATTGGCGTGCATCTTCCCCTCCAGCAGATTTAAAAGCTGCTCCTCTGTATAAGTGAGCGAAATCTCGTGAACCGCAGTCTCTTCCATCTTCGATTCCTCGATGGATTCCTGTACCTCTTTGCTGGCAATCTCACTTTCGACCTGATGGATGGATTCCTCCATGCTGGCCTTTAAGTAACCGGATATCCGGACATTTCCAAGAATGCTTAAAACAAGCAGCAACACCGCAATCACGGCGGCAACTCCGGCGCTCCTGAGCGGAAAGTCCCTATTATTCTTCATATATTACTCCTCCTGTTCTCCATCTGATGACCAGGCTGTCTTAAGCAGCCGGATTCCCTCTTTAATCGCATCTTCACTGAGCATCGCATACCCCAGGATTACAGTAGGCACCACCACGGCCTTCCCCTCCCTGATCAGATAGGAAGACAGGCCGTAAACCTTTACCCCCGCCTGTTTCGCAGACTCTACCAGCCACTCCTCCGTCCTGTTTTTCTTATCCGTCAGAAGCAGATGGAGGCCTGCATACTCTCCTTTTATCGTAAATTGTTTTTCAAACGGCTTCAGCGCGCCGATCAGAGTATCGTGCTTCGCCTTGTACACGGCCCGCATCCGGTTTAAATGGCGCTCATAATAGCCGCCCATCATAAACTGGTACAGGATATTCTGGTCAATTCTCGAAACCGTGGATGTATAAAAATTCACCCGCTCCCGGTAGACCGCCAGCAGCGGTTTCGGCAGCACAAGATAGCTGACACGGATAGCCGGCGCTACGGACTTTGAAAATGTTCCGCTGTAAATAACCCGTTCCCTTCCATCCATTCCCTGCAGGGCCGGAATCGGTTTTCCCTTATAGCGGAACTCACTGTCGTAATCGTCCTCGATCAGATACCGTCCCTCTTTTTTGCAGGCCCAGGAGAGCAGCTCCTGCCGCCGTTTTACCGGCATCACGATTCCGGTCGGATACTGGTGAGACGGCATCACATAGGCGATATCCGCCCCGCTTCTCTCGAGCAGGGAAGTCTCCAGACCGGAGCCATCCATCTCCACGGGCACTACCGGATATCCCAGGCTCTTAAAGACGCGGTACGCCTGCTTGTATGTGGGATTTTCCATGGCTATGGTATGATCAGGACCCAGAATACGGGAAAGCAGCATCAATAAGTATTCCGTTCCTGCACCGACAACGATCTGTTCCGCAGTGCAGTTCACGCCTCTGGCCGAATGGAGATAGCCCCGGATCGCCTCACGAAAAGCCGGCTCCCCCTGGGGATCTCCGGTCGCAAACATCTCCTTGTTGTCGTCCACCAGCGTAGTCTTCGTGATCTTTCTCCATGTATTAAAGGGAAAACTGTCCAGATCGACGCCGCGCGGTGAGAAATCCACCTTGTATTCCGCCTCTCCGGCCGCCGGGTGACTGTCCCCCGGTACTTCCCACGGATACGTGCCGAAAAATGGACTTTCCCCCCCGTTCTCCTGCCCCGTGATCACCAGCTCCTCGATACGCGACACAAAGTATCCTTTGCACGGTATCGATTCGATATACCCTTCTGACAGCAGCTGCTCATAGGCCATCTGCGTCGTGCTCCTGCTGACCTTTAAATGCTCCGCCAGAAGGCGGGTCGAGGGAATACGGGTGGAGGACTTTAAATTCCCCTTCTTTATCTCTTCTCTGATATATTCGTATATCTGTTCATAATAAGGCATCTCTGAATGACTGTCCAGAGGGATCATCAGTTCCACGTCTCCGCCTCCTTAAGACTGGTGTGCGGACACAATGGTCAAACACACGCCAGCGTACTGGTAAAGCATATCGAGGTAAAAAAAGTGCCGCGGGATCAGGTTCTTCCAGCCCGTCACCGCAGTACGGTCCGGCCAGGTCAAACATCATATCCCCCGCGGCATCTCTAATTGCCTGTTTATCAAAATGGTATCAAACGGCGAAACCTTTATTTCGCAATCTTAAAAGAACTCTTTAAGGACACGATCCGGTTAAATACCAGATGCTCCGGAGTGCTGTCCTTGCAGTCGGCACAGAAAAAGCCATTTCTCACAAACTGGTAGCTGTCGTACGGCTTCGCCTCGGCCAGCGCCGGTTCCACATAGCAGTTCTTTATAATGGTAAGAGAATTCGGATTCAGATTCAGACTTCCGTCCTCATTTAACTTGCCCTTTTCCTCATCCACGATGTTCTCATAGAGACGGCACTCTACTGTAACGGCAGTCCTGGCGGCTACCCAGTGAATGGTTCCCTTTACCTTTCTGGCTGTGAATCCGGAACCGCTCTTCGTCTCCGGGTCGTACGTACAGTGAACCACGGTTACATTGCCGTTCTCATCCTTCTCGCATCCGGTACAGGTCACGAAATAGGCGTTCATCAGACGGACCTCGTTGCCCGGGAACAGACGGAAATACTTCTTAACCGGCTCTTCCATGAAATCTTCCCGCTCGATGTAGAGTTCTTTTCCAAAGGGCAGTTTTCTCTCTCCCAGCTCCGGATTCTCTAAATTGTTAGGAGCGTCCAGATATTCTATCGTGTCTTCCGGATAGTTGTCGATTACCAGCTTCACCGGATCTAAAATAGCCATCATTCTCGGCTTCTTCAGCTTTAAGTCCTCGCGGATACAGTATTCCAGCATGGCGTAATCCACGGAGCTGTTCGCCTTGGACACACCTACCAGATCCACAAACATGCGGATGGCTTCCGGCGTATAGCCTCTTCTTCTCAGAGCGGCAATGGAAACGAGACGCGGGTCATCCCAGCCGTCCACAATCCTGTCTTCCACCAGCTTCTTGATATAGCGCTTACCGGTAACCACGTTCGTCAAGTACAGCATGGCAAACTCAATCTGGCGCGGCGGGTTCTCAAATAAACATTCTCTCACAACCCAGTCATACAGCGGTCTGT
>NZ_JBKVCZ010000214.1:0-7036 GCF_046966825.1 Hungatella sp.
TCAGCGGCCATACTTCCTTAGCGCGGAGTGCGCATCCTCCCGGAGGGTTTTTATTCATAGACCGAACTTCCTGTGAAATAAAAAAAAGCCCTCTGCATGTATTCCATGCAAAGGGCGAACAATCCGCGGTACCACCTTTTTTCCTGCGGCAGTCTGCGCCACAGCTCTCACGGTCTTTAACGCAAACCACGCGTGAGCGCCTACTGAACACCACCGTATTTCAGCACTCCGGTTCCAAAGCTACCTTCCGCACACACTTCCTTAACCATCTTTCAGCCGGTGAATGGTTTTCTCTGTCAGGGTTATGAACGTACTCCTCTTCTTCATTACCTTTTTTCTTTATGGTGATATCATAGAGGTTTTTTCAGCATTTGTCAACCCCTGTGAATCAGGTGCCGAAAAGTTCTGGTCATTTCTCTATTCTCAATTCCCTCCGTTCACACCGGCATCCACATAGAATTCCCCATCGTCACCGCGGAAAAATGCCATGCCCGCGGGGGCGTCAAGCAGCGGAATGATATCGGGATCATAGTTTGCCACCGTATTCAGATCATAGAGTCCGAAATGCCCGCTGTCCTCGCAGTATTCCCGGTCTTCCGATCCCTCATAGAATATCCATCCACTGTCCTCCGGGTGTTCCTCCTGCGGCTCATTACGTACCATATAGCCCACTTTGGCGCCTTCCACCATAATCTTATCGGTGGCGATTCCAAACTGGCCGCTCTCCAGCAGCGGCTTTATCTCTTCCGCCTTCATGAAGAACTTCTTACGCCGCGGAAGCTCCGGCATGGGAACGTCGTAGGCCTCCGGGTCGATAAAACGGATCACTAGACACGCCTTGTCCCCATTTTCGTCAAACCCCCAGTAACCGCTGTACGCACCGTCTCCGAAACCACTGGTAAAGAGAATCAGGTTTTCATCGCTTCCCGGCGGACACCAGTCCATATAATCGCCGTCCTCCCTCTGATATCGGGGATACTGTTCGGCATAAGCCTTCATGGCCTCCGCAAAGCAGTCGTCATAGAGATTTTTGTCCGGATTCTCCCCGCGCCACTCTTTTATAAAATCATCGTAAACGACAGATACAGCCCTGTCACAGATACAGGCCAGACCCGTATCCACACCGAACATGGCAAATACTCCCGGTTTATCTTTATCTTCAATCGTATAGCCCTGAGGCATGGCCAGTTCATAGCGGACCGGCGTCTTTCCGTTCACGTCCAGTTTCGCCGCCAGGAAGCGGAATCCAAAGACCGGATGATCAATCACTGACAGCGATACCGGATAGCTCCCCGGCTCCACCGTCTCCTCCAGCGTACAGGAATATTTCGTATTTATGTAGCAGAGCGGATCTCCAATCTCGATCCTGCCGGTCTTTAGCCGCACCTCTCCGATCGTCAGCTGTTCATACGCTCCTGCACGGTCAAACAGCGCATTGAGCCCCGCAGCTTCCGGTTCCTGTTTCATAAGCTCCAAGTTCTTTTTAAATATCTCCTGAAATACGTTCTGCCATATATTATCACCCATAGCGTCCTCCTGTCTGAACGTTTCGTTTTCTGTATCGCCGTTCAGGTTCTATACGCCTTAGTGTATCATAACATGTCACTTTTTTCCACTTACGATTCCAGCCGTTCCAGCCGTATTTTCCATTTTCCCCGGGTTCCATGTCTTTCGGAAACAATATCCTTGTTTCTGTAGACGCTGAGAATCAGTCCGAGCAATATGTAATTCACCAGGGTACTCTGCCCTCCGTATGACAGAAACGGAATCGTCATGGGCTCTACCAGCGGTACGCCGAAGTTGGCCGCCACATAGACAATCATCTGAATTGTCAGAACCACGGAGCACGCCGTTCCGACGAGAAACCCAAGGCGGTTCTTCTGTCTCCACGATATGGAAAACGCCTTCACCGCCGTGGCGGCAAGTATGCACAGCATGGCGGTTCCGGCCACAATACCGTATTTGGCAAAAACAAAGAAAACAACGTAGTCGCAGTTTAAAAACTTCATTGCCTTCGGCACAGGTGCTGCCGATGAGCCAAACATTTGAAAACTGGAGACAGACTCCTGAAGATAGGGAATAATCCCTCCATTGGAGTTGTAATGAAGCATATCCGGGCCGAAAATGGACTGAAGCCTGATCATCTGGTACGTATGCAATACTCCCAGGTCCGTTCCCTTCCAGTAAAGAAGGAGGAGGGTGAGCACAGGTACGGCAATAAGAGCTGCTATGGTCCGGGCCTTTTTGACATGGAAGAATCCTTTCCATACGGCAATAAGCAGAAGCAGGAAACAGCCGCCGGCGAGCTCCAGACTCCCATGTACCATTATCGTCTTCAGTCCCATGAAAAACGGCATGAAGCTTAAGAGATAGCAGACAGCTACCGCTCCGTATCCCTTTGTCCGGAATCTATAAAGCACTCCCGCATAGAGAGGCAGGAACAGAGTCAGATAATTATAGATTCTCACTTTCCCCATGATTACGACGTGTGTATTTGCAATGATAAATATGACAGCGAAGTAACCAAACCACAGAAGGAGGGGATACCGGCCAAGTATCGTGTAATCGACGATATAGACTGCGGCAAGAACCGCGAGTCCCGCGACAGTAAAAAAGCACTGACGTTTCCAGAAATAGTCTGCAAGATCGCCGGAAATGCCGCCGAACAGTCCGGTATAGCATGTCATATACTGAAGCGCGAGGCCTAACGCGCTTAACAGAAGCACCAGAATGAGGAATTTCCACTCCAGATGCGGCCGGTGAATCCGGTTCAGGGCAGTTCCCGTCTCTATGGGATCTCCCATCTGGCGGACCGCCTCTCTCTTCGCCTCAGAAGGCGTCATGCCATCAGCCTCATAGGCATCAGACTGTTCCTGCACATGGTTTTCCAGCTCCTCCCTGACCATGATCCTGGCCTTTTTACAGCGGATCTGCTCCGATACGGTATCGAGATATTCAGACAGTTCCATAGACGGCACCTCCTAGTACTGCGTTGCATAAATAGCTGAGTTATAGTGCCTGATATCTGCGTCAGGTGTGCGTCCGCGAAGCGACGGCGTAGTGGACCCTACGTCTAGCTTCGTGGGCGTGCTCCTGGCGTAGATAGCTGGTACTATAGCGCAGGGATTTATGCAATGCAGTGCTAGTACTCCGGATACTGCTCCGGCATATTGCTTCCACTCCTCTTCCTTCCCTTTCAGGTAACGCTTTCCCTCTCCGGTGATGCTGTAATACTTGCGTACCTTTCCGGAAGCGTCCTCTTCATAGGAAGTCAAATATCCCTTCTGTTCCAGGGAATGCAGGAGGGGATACAGGGTTCCCGCCTTCAGTTCGAATACGTCGTTGGATTTCTTCCGCAGATTTTCTATCATCTCATATCCGTACATGTCTTTTTCTGTTAGAAGTTTTAGAAGAAGCATGGTGGTACTGCCTGAGATCAGGCTTTTGTCGATGGGCATGGGGGTACCTCACTTTCTTTTTTTTGAGTTTTTATATAGGTGATCTATATATATCGATTATCTATATAATAGTTGATGGCAGAGAAGATGTCAAGAGAGAACTGCCCTGTTTATATGAAATTGATCGTGCTGCCCGCTGGCCCGCAGTGGCCGCTCGATTCCGCTTCGCTCCATCTCGCTGACGGGCGTTCGCCCTATGAAAAAAGACATCGGCAAATTTACTTTTGTGCTAGCACAACGTAAATTTGCCGATGTCTTTTTTCGCACTGCTCAGTGCTTATATCATGTTTCGGTACTCTCCCTTCCAGCCTTTGACCAGTTCGGAAGCACCTTTCATTCTTTTAATCGGATCTTTTAAGAATAGTTCGTCTAATTTTTCTAAGCTTTCCACCTTCTGCGCCGCTTCTTCTGCCTTCTTCATATCTTCATCCCATACCGCTTTTACATCTTCCGTAATCAATGTGCGGTATCTGTCTTTTAATACCAGATTGGGGTTCCATTTGGATAAATAATAGATTCGCTTTAATACGTCTCCGCTCTTTGCTAAATCAAACGACTTCTGATACGCCCGATAGGCCTTCTCCATGGAAAATAAACGCGCATAGGAAGCTCCCAGATTGTTGTATATCTTCGCAAAAAAGGCGTCGTCTGTTGAAGACTCCTTTGGCATCTCTAAGATTCCTTCGTATTCTGCTACGGCTTTGCCGTACTGCTTTCTCGTGAAGAGGTAGTCGGCTTTAGCTTTGGCGAATTCGGGCGGGGTCATTTTTCTGTAGTTTTCGATCTTTTGACGGAAATGTTTGATTTCGGCTGCGTTGTAGTAGTCACATTCCGTCAGGATTAAAAACAGGAGCTCATCGGTGTCTTCTCCGCTCTGCTGCCATTTTTCCAGCTTGGCCGCCATAAAGCCCATCTCCAGCTCGCCGCGGATGAATTCGATCAGATGGTCATCCACGAAATCATCCAGTACCAGAAGCGGATTATGGTAGATCACATAGCAAAGCTCCTGGGAGGAATAAAGATGGACTCCCAGGCCCTCGAAATAAAAAGGATGTTTTACCGGCTCCTGCCGGCATAGTATCAGGCTCATATCATGACCTCTTGTCTGACTACGGCGTCTGAGGCCGGGAACAGTTCTCCAAAGCCCTTGTCCTTAAGCACCACCGCCATCGTCTTCTCATCTAAAAATCCCACGCTGATCCCCACACGCGTCGTTCTCTCCGGCCGTTTCGGGAATCCCTCGAGCGGAATCTTTACCAGTTTTTTCTGCTTCGGATCCATGGGGGTTACTAAAAACTCTACGTAGTCCTGGTTATCCACGATCAAATCCACACTGCTTCTCGACTCATACCAGTTGTCACCGGCAGCCGCCACGATCAGCTGGCTCTCTCGGTTCTTGTGCAGCACCTTCATCGAAATCGTCGAATGAAGCCGCCCCTCGCAGACACAGATAAAGGGGTAAGACGTCTTTTCATGGAGGTAATCCATGCCCTTAAAAGCGGCGCCCCTGGCAAACAGCTCCTGGTCCATGTAGACCTTTCGCCTGGAACAGAGAAGCTTCATGAAATCTCCCGCCCAGTCCTGCCGCTCAAAGCCTTTTCCTGTCAGGAAAATGGAAGAAAACAGTTTCTTGGATAGCAGCCGCTCCGCACAGGAACTGAGGATCTTATCCGCCAGCTTTCCGCCGGAAGGGGTATTCAAAATATCGAGATTAAAGCTCTCCTCCAGCGCCTCATCCTCGGCCACCACAGTCATCTGCTTCATCCCGCGCTGAACCTTTAATTCGTGGTAATGGAGCGAATCCTCTGATAAATCAAAGACCGCTACCTGATTGTTCCATACTTCCTTCTTCTGGCTCAGAACGTAGTAGACAAAGCCTTCCGTATGGCTGATGATGTGCACCCGGTCCCTGGGTATCTCTAAGTAATCCGCACAGTACATCAGCGCGTCCATCAGCTTGACCTCCACCTTTTCCAGTGTGATCACCAGCTCCTTTACCTCATCGGAGAAAAATTCCTCCCTGGCCAGCGCCAGTATTTTCTTTAGATAGATCTTAAGCAGGGTGGTGCCCTCGTATTTCACGCCTCCCAGCGTGGCGGTACCGTCCTTCATGACCATCTTTATAAGCTTGTCTACGATAATGCCTTCCCCCACCAGGGTGTATGCGTAAGCTTCTTCCCCCACATACCACTCGTCATCATCCTTCTTCCGGCAGATGACCGTCGGCAGGCACCACGTCTTTTCACGTTCGTGACAGCACAGCCTGGTATAGGCATCACATAAATCAAGTCCAATTATCAATCCGTCCATCGACAATCCCCTTATCTACATCAGTGGAAATAATTCTTCCGCGGCAGCATTCTTTGTTAAATACTCCCGCATCCGTTTTTTGAGCCCTTCTTCGTCCTTTAAACTCAGACACAGGCTCATTTCATTTAAACAGGCAAATCTGCTTTCCGAATCACCGGCCGCCGATGCAGCGTCACAGCTGACGCTTCCTTCTTTTTTCAGCACCCACTTGCCGTCTTCCAGTTCACTGATCCGGTACTCCATGATTTCCCCTTCAAAAAGGACCTTCTTCTTTACGAAAATCCCCTGGTACGTCCTTCCAATATCCTCGCAGTGGTATTCCTCCTCATCCGGCAGAATCCGGACCTCAAAATCGATCCGCGCGTTCCTGTCTGAATGATACTGGATCATGGCCTTGTCCATGATATCCTCCGGCATGGGAACGTATTTCGCCAGCTTCTTGAAATACGGGAATACCAGTCCCGCCTCCAGGAGAACCGCTGTCGTGATCTTTAACAGCTCCTTCTGCTCCTCTTCCAGCGAGGAAAGCTCGGAATAGTATTTGGTCAGAGCCAGCAGATAGATCGTCGGTATCCTCTCTTTGTCTGCGGAGCCGTTGACCGCGCCTTCCAGATAGGCGAAAACCTTGTCATCCGGAGTCTTGTCATCAAGGAAATACTCCGAGCTCTTAATTGTAAAATATGCCCGGACGATGTTGTCACTCGTCTTCTTTTTGTTCATATAGAGGCTGAATACCCGGTCTATGGTTTCCGTGCATCCGGAAAACATCATCTGTGCGACCAGACGCTCCTCAAGATCATACGTCTCCACATGCTCGGAAATGCCCTGCAGGAGTATGCGGTACATCTGATTCGTCAGACCGTTGTAGTGCTCGCAGAGGTAATCCAGAATGACGCTGTCGCTCATGCCTTCCAGAAATACGCGGTACGACAGGTGGAGAAGCAGCGGATCTTCATCAAAAAGATTCTGAAGAATCATCTTGGTACACAGCTTTAAAAGCCGCTTGCTCTGAATCTCCTCGCAGCCGAATTCCCGTATCATATCGAAGGCTTCCTCGACATAATTGCGGTTGATTAAGGTCTCACAGATTCCCAGGCGTTCTTCCTTCGTAAGCAGACGCTTGTCGAGGCGCACCAGATAAGCGCCTCCCTCTGTGCTGTCTTCACTCACCGGATGAAGAGGAGAGTCTCCCTCTTTCACGTTCGATGGAATGCCCGGCATATTCTGGTAATACTCTCTGATTCTGGAAAGAAGGAGTCTCTGATACA
>NZ_JBKVCZ010000215.1:0-7030 GCF_046966825.1 Hungatella sp.
GCCCAGATCACCGTAGATTACTGCTTAAAAAAGCTGTTTAAAGACTGTTTTCCGGAGCAGACCTCGGTGGACTTTGATTTGGAGATCGACGAATACATCACCTACTCCAAGAGCTACGGGGATCTCTTCTCCTACCTGAAGTTTTTCGTGGAGCAGCTCATGCAGAATGCCTCCCTCTGCAACACCTCCGGCCAGTCCGACTCCGCCAGAATGGCCGCGGATATTCAGGAATACATCGAGAAAAACTACGCCGCCAACATCAATATCAATGATATCGCCACCGCATTTTCCCTGACGCCGGCCTATTTCAGCCGCATGTTCAAGAAATACACGGGAACCAGGCCCATCGAATATCTGACCTCCGTGCGGATCCGCCACGCCTGCGAATACTTTGCCAACTCCGACTTTTCCGTGCGCCAGGTGGCGGAATTCTGCGGTTACTCCGATCAGTATTATTTCAGCAAGGCGTTTAAATCCATTACGGGGAAATCTCCTTCCGAGTACAGGATTCTTTCCCAGCCGTAGCGCAGGGTTTCCCATCAATCCACCGATATCTTAAATACCAGCGGATAACCGCCTGACACCTTCGTCCGGATATGGAGCCCAGCCTCATCGCGGCTCCACTCCGGCGGCTCTGGGCTCCCCAGGACCTGGACCGAGCGGATGATTCCATGGAATTTCGGCAGCTTCGACGCGTCCTGCTCCGCCAGGGATTCAATCACGTATTCCCCGCTTTCACTGCACGCCAGGACGGCAGCGTATAAGTAACCATTGGCCGTCGTAAACCGGAAATCCCTCGGGGTAAAATGCTTTCTGATTCTGTCGGTAAACTGGCCCTCCTCCACCTTTGTGGGACCTTCGCCGTATTTTCTCCAGACTCTGCTGCCGTATACCGCCTCGCCGTTGACCTTCAGCCATCTTCCGATTTCGAGGAGCACGTTTCTGTCCTCCCGGGATATGGTCCCGTCTGCCTTCGGCCCCACATTCAGCAAGAGACAGCCGTTTTTGCTGACAATGTCGATCAGGTCGCAGATAATATCCGCCGCCGGGCGGTACTCGTTGTTTTCCGTGTAGCACCAGGAATTTAACGCAATGGCCGTGTCTGTCTGCCAGAAAAACGGCTTTACATCGGCAAACTGGCCTCTCTCCACATCGGGAACCGCTGTCCCGAACGGAAATGCGTCATGCTTATAATTGATGACCACCGCTTCTCCCCACTGGACTCCGCGGTTATAATAGTAAGCCGCCAGCTTCCGCAAATACGGTTTGAAGCTGCTGTGCTGAATCCACCAGTCGAAATACAGGACCTTCGGCTGATACCGGTCGATAATCTCGCAGGTGCGGACCAGCCAGTCGTTTAAGTACTCCTTTGTCGGCTCCGGCTTTCCATAGATGTCGTGGTGATCCGGCTCCGGCATGGCCGGCCAGTAGAAATCCCCCCGTTCCATCGGCTCCTTGATGTCGCTGTCGAACTCTCTGCCGTGTCCCATGAAAAACCAGTGCTCCGCCCGATGGGACGACGCTCCGTTTACCATCCCCCTCTTTTGGCATTCCTTTGTCAGTTCTCCAAGAACATCTCTCTTCGGCCCCATCTCCCATGCATTCCAGCGGGAAATCTCACTGCGGTACATCATAAATCCATCGTGGTGCTCCGCCACCGGCACTACGTAGGCTGCCCCCGCCTCCGTAAACAAATCCGCCCAGGCAGCCGCATCAAACCGGTCCGCCGTAAACAGCGGAATAAAGTCCTTATATCCGAACGATTCGTGTTTTCCATAGACCGCCGTATGATGCTCATATTCCTTCGTTCCCTGGATATACATATTGCGGGAATACCATTCATTTCCAAATGCTGGGACACTGTAGATTCCCCAGTGAATAAAAATACCGAATTTACCGTCCCGGTACCACTTCGGCGGCTCATAGGCCGACAGCGATTCCCACGTATCCGTGTAGGGCCCCTGTTCGATCACCCTGTCGATTTCCTCCAAATACGGTTGTAAATGATACATGCTTCTCCTTTCTGTGCGCGGTTCACCGCACAACGCAGCCACTCCTGTTCCTCTCTATCATACGGAATTGTGGCCTGGAATCCAAGAGAAGGAGCTGACGTATTTTACCGGTATATGTCGTGTTTTCGAATATTTATGTTTGACTTTCCTTTATTTACGGGATATGATAGTTCTGTCTGATAACAAGAACAGAGAACTTCATTTCCGCGGCACGGAGGCGGTATTTTATGCATGATAACAGCTTGAATTTTACCTTTCCATTAGAATACGTTTCCTTCCAGGTCTCCATGGTATCCACCGGCAGAATGGTACAGTCCATCCCCGCCCACGCCCACGGCAGAGGGTGTTACGAGATTCATTATATCCGGCACGGCTCCGGGACCGTGGTGATAGACGGCGTCCCCCGGCGCGTCGGACAGAATACCCTTTATACCACCGGGCCTTCCATCCTTCATGAGCAGATTCCCGATCCGTCTGATCCCATGGTGGAATCCTGCATCTATCTGCGCGTATTCCCTGATTTCGAAAAAACGGAGTGCGGCAGCTCCCACGCCTGCCGGCGAAAGGACCCGAAGCGCGCCTCATTCCTGACGCCTTTTTTGGAACAGGCCTTCTGGATGGGGCAGGATACCCAGCAGGTTCTTCCCCTGTTTGATACGATTTTTCAGGAGCTGGAACAGAAAAAGCCGGGATACAGGCCGTTTCTCTCCGCTCTCTTTCAACAGCTGATCGTCTGTATCGCGCGCAATTATCTGGAGCCTGAGGCATATCATCCGGTTCCTGAAAACGGCTTTGAAGATGCTTCCGGGGACAGCAGCCTGTCTCTGATCGTGGAGGAAGCGTTTTTAAATGAATACCGGACCATCACGCTGGAACGGCTTGCCCGGCGGATCCACCTCTCGCCCAGGCAGACGGAGCGGCTGATCCGGCAGTATTACAACAGCACCTTTTTGAAAAAACGGACCGAAGCCCGCATCGGCGCTGCCTCTGTTCTGCTGAAAACAACGGAACTGCCGATCGGTGAGATCGCAGAAATGACCGGCTACTCATCCTCCGAACACTTTTCCTATGCATTTAAAACGTATACCGGCATGAGCGCCCGGGAATTTCGCAGAAAATCGTCTTCCGAAGCAGGTCCACGCTCCCTTTCGGAAAATGTTTTTTAGAAAAATCGCAAGATTGGGTCACTACTTTGATAAAATACAATACACTAATTATAAAGACATTAATTAAGGAAATATCTTATGACTCAATTTGAAACGCTTCCTCTTTCCGCAACACAGGCAAATGATGACGATATTGATCCGGGATTTTTAGTACCGGACTATGGCAACGTAATCCCTCCATTTGACGAGGAGATCGATCCTGATTTTTCCGTTATGCCTCCATACCCGGATGGCGTTATCCCGGATCGCCCTTATCCGGAAGGCCCCGCTTATCCTCCTTTTTACCCGCCGTTCTTCCCGACACCGATGCCCTGTCTGTTCTGCAATACCAACCACTGGGCGCGCGGAAGCATCCGGTTCCTGAATGCGGCAACCGGCTATAATGCCTTTACCATCTACATCGATAACCGTCCGGTATACTCCAACTTAAATTTCCCTGAGCTGACGAGGTATCAGCATATCTCACAGGGCTATCACAGATTTTCCGTAGTCGGAAACGGCTATACCTACGTGCAGAAATCCATGTATGTCGGAGACGGCATGGCCACCATCGCAGTAATCAATTCGTCCACCGGACTGGATTTGACATCGATTGCCGACACCACCTGTCCGACGCCCAATGCAAACGCATGCTTCAGGGTCTGCAATCTGGCCTACTACAGCGGGCCGGTGAACACGGTCATCGGAAATGTCTATTTTAACTCGACCAACTTCAATCAGGCGGCCAGCTTCAGCTCTATGGGAAGCGGAACCTACACGGTAAACGTCGCCCGCTCCGCCCAGCCGCAGAACACGCTGGTCTCCACCACCGTCACGCTGCGTCCAGGACGCACCTACACCCTTTACGTATTGAACTGGAGCCCAACTCCCGATACGATCCAGACACTGCTGGTGGAAGACCGGAGAAATTGATCTGTAAGGCTGCCCGGCGGTTGTAAATGGGGATTAACTGAACGGTAAATACAGACGAAACACAAAAATCCCCTGTAAACACTTATCACGCGTTTACAGGGGATAGATTTATCATCAATTAAGCCACTTTCGTCTTAGCGAGTTCTGCTAACTTGGCGAAGCCTTCTGCATCATTAACAGCCATGTCAGCCAGGACTTTTCTGTTTAAATCAACACCAGCTAACTTTAATCCATGCATAAATACGCTGTAGGATAAGCCATTGATCCGTGCTGCTGCGTTGATACGTGCAATCCATAACTGTCTGAACTGTCTCTTTCTTTCTTTTCTGCCTGCATAGGAGCTGGTTAATGCTCTCATTACAGACTGCTTTGCTACTCTATACTGTTTGGAACGAGCGCCTCTGTAGCCTTTAGCCATCTTTAACACTCTGTTATGTCTCTTCTTAGCGTTCATACCGCCTTTAATTCTTGCCATCGGTTTTTCCTCCTTCTTAACTTAAGATCCTATAAATATGGTAAAATCTTCTTCATTACTTTTGCATTGGTTGCGTCTGTAACGATATCTTTTCTAAGATTTCTTTTTCTCTTTGTAGACTTCTTAGTTAAGATGTGAGATTTGTAAGCTTTGTTTCTTACAAGCTTTCCTGTACCGGTCTTTTTGAAACGCTTTGCAGCTGCTCTGCTTGTTTTTAATTTAGGCATTGTATTTTCCTCCTTGATAATGTTCTATTAACGTTTTGGTGTTAAAAACATAACCATGCTTCTTCCTTCCACTTTGGACGGCTTGTCAATAACCGCTATATCGGCTAATTCCTTTGCGAAATCCTCAAGAATATATCTTGACTTTGACATATGCGCCATCTCACGACCTCTGAAACGTAAGGTTACCTTAACTTTATCTCCTTTTTCGAGGAACTTCCTTGCGGCGCCCATCTTTGTACTTAAGTCATTTGTGTCAATATTGGGAGATAAACGAACTTCCTTTACTTCGATTACCTTCTGTTTCTTCTTAGCTTCTTTTTCTTTTCTTGCCAGTTCGTATCTGTATTTACCGTAATCGATAATCTTACAAACCGGTGGCTTTGCGGTCGGAGCAATCTTTACAAGGTCCAGTTCTGCGTCTTTTGCCATCTGTAAGGCATCTCTCGCAGGCATAACCCCTAACTGTTCTCCATCTTCACCAATCAACCGAACTTCCTTGTCTCTAATTTGTTCGTTAATCATTAAATCGCTAATTGTCGTGCACCTCCTATAGTGTGTTTGGTCGGAATTCACATTACTGCCCGTCAGGGCATAAAAAAAGTAGATAGACAAACGCTACCCACCATCAAAGTCTCTACACAGTATACCTATGTAAATAAGGCTATGAACCAGGGTCACTTACTCGTGCCGTGGTGAGGCGGATACCTACTTTCCTGACTGTTGTTTCCACAACTTGTTATAGTCTACAATATGACAGAAGAAAAGTCAAGTGTTTTTTATCGTTTTCTTAAACTTACGAAATTTGCAAGGAATAAGTAAAGAACAATAAGGAAGATTGTGGTATTGTAAATATATCAAATATATGATACCACAGAACCGCATAAAAAAACAGGAGGAATCAATCTTGAATAAAAAAACAGTACTGCTTTCCGCCATTCTTCTCACCGCAGCGCTGAGCGCCTGTTCCAGCCGCCAGGCCAGCCCGGAACCGTCGGAGGATCCGAACGCCACCGTGGAGCTCATGACAACAGACTCCAGCGCGCAAGCGCCATCTGCCCCCCGTCCGGCAGAGGAAAGCAGCTCTTCCATCCCGGCGGAGGTCCCTTCCGATGCTTCTGACAGAACCGGACGATTTTTAAAATCCACCAGCGGAGACGGCATTCTGGTCATTGACAACTACGGTCCCGTCGTCTTCACCTATGCCTCCGGCGACAGAAGCATTTTGGACACGCTGGACAACGGCGACGCCGTTTCCATGAAGGCCGGGCCCATTATGGAGACGTGGCCGGGTCAGACCACCGTCTATAGCTGTGAGCTTCTCAGAAAGGGGAGACGCGACGCGGTCGATCCCGATACCCTGGCGTCCCTGATGGAGATGGGACAGATCGCAAAAGAGCCGCTCTCCCCCATGTTCTATGCCAGAGATACCCTTTTTATCGGCACAGGCAGAACTGCCAGCCCCACCTGCGGAACGGAAGACGGCAGCTTTTCCTCCGTCATTGACAGCTTAAAGGTCCCGTCGGAAAATGGCCAGTCCAACTTCGGAAACAAGGGCGACGGCTACATTTCCCTCTGGGATGGCGCCATGGCAGTCAGGGACGGCGACCATTACACGCTGTTTCTGGCAAAGGGAACGTTGGAATATGAAGGCCGTTTCTTTCGTCAATCGGATTTGAGCGAGGATACGGTCGCCTGGCTGGAATCCTATAACAACCTCCCGGAGGAGGGCCGCAAGTCCATATCCTACGTCCCTTATGATCTTATGCCGGAAGACAATACAGGCATAACAGCAATGGAGACGGATGCCTCAGCTCCCTGAGGAATCCGTCTCCATTCTTCTTTCATCTTACCTTTCTTTTTTTCTATTCTTTTTTCTATACTAATTCATTATATTTTCCGCGTTTTACGTAGTGGGTATGCAAAAGCTTATGGGCCAGATGGCCGCCAGGTTCTCCCAGGAACTCCTCATACAGCTTCATAAGATCCGGATTCTCGTGGGACTTGCGCAGAGGCTTGTGTTCGTCCTCGCTGTAAAGCGCCGCCGCACGTTTTTTCCGGAAATCGTCCTCCTTCGGACGCGGCTGGCCGCCGCCTGCGATGCAGCCGCCCGGACATCCCATGACCTCGATGAAATGGTACGGCGAGGTGCCGTCCGCCACCTCTCTCATCAGCATGGAGGCGCCTTCCAGTCCGCTGGTTACCGCCACCTTCACTTCCACGCCTTCCAGATGCTTATAC
>NZ_JBKVCZ010000216.1:0-6995 GCF_046966825.1 Hungatella sp.
CTGTTACGGCGGGGTGATTTTTGGCAGCCTGGGAATCCTGTTTGCGCTGTTGTCCAAAATGGGAGATACGATGGAGGGCTATGCGAAGGCAGGTCTCATTACCTCGATTATCGCGCTGTTTCTGGCGGCCATGGCAATGATATTTCTATTTGGAATGATGAGTTCATCCCTTCTGTCAGGAGGTGCTTTTTAATGAAGACAACGTCAACGGAACTGAAAAAACGTGCGAAGCTTACGCTGTCAGGCAACTATGGAACAGCCGTGGGAGCTATGCTGATTGTGTATGTCCTCCTGATCGTCGTTATGATGATTTTTATCGGTATATCTGCAGTCAGCACACTCTCCTGGATCGGCGAACCCGGCTTCAACCGGGGAGGCTGGATGCGCTCACTGGCAATCGATATGGTGATTTATTTCATCGCGATCCTTTTGGTTTACCTCATAATGGTCGGAATACGAAGGATGTTCTACTATATGTGTACAGGCCAGCCGTATTCACTGGGAGATATGTTGTTTGCCTTTACTCACAGACCTCAAAGATTTTTAGGCGTATACTTTATCAACCTGGTATTTGGTATAATCATTGGAATCCCATATTTTGTGGTAAGCGTTTCCGCCCGTATTACGGGTTATATCCCCATACTGGCAGCGCTTCAGTTTCTGATGTATCTGCTTCAGATAGTCGGAATCGTCGTGTATAGCCTGCATTTTAAAATGGCGGTTTACCTTCTGATGGAAGATCCCGAGCGGACGGTGATCAGCTGCTTCCGGGAGAGCGCGGCGCTCATGAAAGGGAACAAGGGCCGCCTGTTTTATCTGGGAATCAGCCTGATCGGGATGTATTTGCTGGGGTTCGGATCGTTTGGAATCGGGTTTTTGTGGATTTTACCGTATATAGAGACGACCATGATTCACTTCTATCTCGATATGAGCGATGGATCGCGCCGGGAAGAAGCATATGATTACGAGGAACCGGTTTATGACGGCAGAAGCTGTGACGGCCTTTATGGAAATGTACCGGAGTAATAATTTGTATCACACATAGGAAATGCGCATAGAATACACTAAGGAATATAGAAGGTGCAGGCTATGCGCATTTCAGATCTTAAACAAAAAGAAGTGATTAACATCTGCGACTGCAAACGCCTTGGTTATGTGGGCGACGTGGATTTTGATATGGATACGGGCTGTCTTCTGGCGATCATCGTTCCCGGGCCGGGCTGCTTCTGTGGATTTCTGGTCAGAGAAAAAGAGTACATCATTCCCTTCTGTGACATCTGTCAGGTGGGGAGAGATATTATCCTGGTGAAAGTAGATCTGGAAAAAGCTGAGGAAAAATGCAAGATATAGTGTAATATGTGCTTGCGAATCTACGGATTGTGGGGTATGATATACATAATTAAAAAGTAACGGATCCGGAGCCGCGAAAAACTGTGTATTCTTTTTTTCGCGGTTTTGGGTCCTGCACAAAAAACAGTGGGATTTCTCATTTCTGAAAAGAAGGTAAGAGAAATCGCCCAACAGGAGGATAGCGACGTGAAATGTCCATTTTGTAATGAAGCAGATACAAAGGTCATTGATTCAAGACCGGCGGATGACAACAGCTCCATCAGGCGCCGCAGGCAGTGTGAGAAATGCGGAAAGAGATTTACAACGTATGAAAAACTGGAGACTCTCCCGCTGATGGTTATTAAGAAGGACGAGTCCAGAGAAGTCTATGAACGTTCCAAGCTGGAAAAAGGAATCCTTCATTCCTGCCACAAGCGTCCCGTTTCTTCCCAGCAGATTGATTCCATGGTGGACGAGATCGAGACACAGATATTCAATATGGAAGAGAAGGAAGTCTCCAGCTCCGCGATCGGAGAGCTTGTTATGAAAAAGCTGCAGGAGGTCGATGAGGTCGCATATGTCCGTTTCGCCTCCGTATATCGTGAGTTCAAGGACGTGAATACGTTCATGGAAGAGATCGGAAAATTATTGAAAAAGTAGGAAGATGTATGTTTAACAGATTTTATCCGGATGAAGACGTGGCCTCTGCGTATGACATTCCGTATGACGCCCTTTATAAAAAGGGAATCAGAGGCGTAATCTTTGATGTAGACAACACCCTGGTGCCCCATGACGCGCCGGCGGATGAGAGAGCGAAGCGCTTGTTTTCTCATCTGCGGGCGCTTGGCATGGACACCTGCCTGCTTTCCAATAACAAAGAGCCGCGGGTGGCAGCTTTTGCAGAAGCTGTCGGCGGCTCTAACTATATCTATAAGGGCGGAAAGCCGGGCGTGAAGAATTATAAGAAGGCGATGGAGCTCATGGGGACGAGCTTAAACAGCACGATATTCGTGGGAGATCAGCTGTTTACCGACGTCTACGGGGCCAAACGGACGGGAATCAGGAGCTTTCTGGTGAAGCCGATCAATCCGAAGGAAGAGATTCAGATCGTATTAAAACGGTATCCGGAGGCACTTATCTTATTTTTTTATCGCAGGGACAAAAAGAGGAGACAGTATGATAAGCGGAAAAAGTAAAGTATGCGGAGTCATGGCGTATCCGGTGGAGCACTCCATGTCACCGCTCATGCATAATTATTACTCGGAAAAGACAGGAACAGATCTCGTCTATGTACCGCTTAAGGTGGAGCCGGGACGTGTGGAGGAAGCGGTAAAAGGAGCCTACGCCCTTAATTTTACCGGCATGAACGTCACGGTTCCTCACAAGCAGGAGGTCATGAAATACCTGGTGGATATCGACGAGGACGCAAAAGCCATCGGTGCCGTCAACACGCTGGTGCGGACAGACGGCGGCTACAAGGGCTATAACACGGACGCGGCAGGACTGAAACGAGCCATGACGGAGGCGGGAATCGAAATCCGGGACCGCACCTGCATCCTGTTCGGAGCGGGCGGCGCGGCCAGGGCGGCAGCCTGCGTGCTGGCGAAGGAAGGCGCGTCTGTGATTTATGTTCTGAACCGGAGTTTGGAAAAGGCGGAGGCCCTTTCTGAGATCGTCAATGAGCGGTTCGGCCGCAGAGTCATGCTTCCCATGGCCCTGGACGATTACGGAAGGCTGGAGTGCAGCTCCTGCCTGGCGGTTCAGACCACCAGCGTAGGGATGCATCCGAACGTGGATCACGCCCCGGTGGAGGATGCGGAATTCTATAAAAAGATCGATACGGCGGTAGACATTGTGTATACGCCGATGGAGACGAAATTTATGAAATACGTTCGGGCAGCCGGCGGCAAGGCCGTGGGAGGGCTCGATATGCTGATTTACCAGGGCGTTATCGCCTACGAGCTGTGGAATCCGGAGACCGTGTTTACCAGAGAGATGATCGACGGTGCGAGAGTGCTGATGCGGGAAGAACTGGAGGCGGCGCGATGAAGAACGTGATTTTGATCGGCTTCATGGGGGCCGGTAAGACAACGGTCGGGGAACGGTACGCAAAGAAGCACGGTCTCCCTATGGTGGATACTGACTGGCTGATCGAAGAGCGGGCAGGCATGACGATATCGGAGATATTTGCGCAGAAGGGCGAGGACGAGTTTCGTAGGACGGAGACGGCGGTTCTCCAGACGCTTCTTTCCGATACACAGGAAAAGGTCATTTCCGTCGGAGGCGGGCTTCCCCTGCGGGAAGAAAACAGAAGGCTGCTGAAACAGCTTGGGACCGTGATTTATCTGGAGGTGAATCCGGATACCGTGCTGAAACGGCTGAAGGGAGATACGACAAGGCCGCTGCTTCAGGGCGGAGACGTGACGCGGCGTGTGGAAGAGCTGATCGCGGCCCGTGGCCCCATATACCGGGAGGCTGCCGGACTGATTGTGGATGTGAATGGACGGAGTGTCGGTGAGATTGTGACGGAGCTGGAAGAAAGGATGGGATTTGAATGAAGCTGCTTCTTTTAAATGGACCGAATTTAAATTTTCTTGGAATCAGGGAAAAAGGTGTATACGGCACTGAGGATTACGGATATCTTGTCCGTATGATGAAAGAGAAGGCGGAGAGAGAAGGACATGAACTGGATATTTACCAGAGTAACTTCGAGGGCGGCTTAATCGATAAGATCCAGGAAGCGTATTATAACGGAACGGAAGGCATTATCATCAATCCGGGCGCGTTTACCCATTACAGCTACGCGTTGAGAGATGCCCTTTCCTCGGTGGAGATTCCGAAGGTGGAGGTACATATTTCCAACGTGCATAAAAGGGAAGAATTCAGGCATACTTCTGTTACGGCGCCTGTCTGCGACGGCCAGGTTCTGGGGCTGGGACTGAAGGGTTATGCCCTTGCCATGGACTATTTGACAGGCCGTGAATAACGGCGTGTATACAGAAAATGAAAAAAATAGTTGAAAAAGGTATTATTATAGTATAGAATAAAAAGGATTAAGAGAATTTCAAGGAGGAATATCATTTATGATATCAGCGGGTGATTTTAGAAACGGTATCACATTAGAGATTGATGGTAATGTTTATCAGATTATGGAGTTCCAGCATGTAAAACCTGGTAAGGGTGCTGCATTTGTCAGAACTAAAATTAAAGACGTAGTGAACGGCGGTGTAGTAGAGCGTACTTTCCGTCCTACAGAGAAGTTCCCGGCGGCCAGAATTGACCGTGTGGACATGCAGTATTTATATGCGGATGGCGATCTTCATAACTTTATGGATACGAACACTTACGAGCAGATCGCACTGAGCCCGGAAGTAATCGGAGACGCGTTAAAGTTTGTGAAGGAGAACGACATTTTAAAGGTTTGTTCTTACAATGGAAAGGTGTTCTCTGTTGAGCCTCCGTTATTCGTAGAGCTGGAGATCACTGATACAGAGCCAGGCTTCAAGGGTGATACGGCACAGGGCGCTACAAAGCCGGCTACCGTAGAGACCGGAGCAGTCGTTTACGTTCCGCTGTTTGTGGATCAGGGCGATAAGATTAAGATTGATACACGTACTGGGGAGTATTTATCCAGAGTATAAGAACAGGATACGCCGCAGACTAAAGCAAAAGACGGTAAAAGAGTGTGGTAAATGTTGGCCTGGAGGCCAGGATTTACTACCCTCTTTTACCGTCTTTTTTGTATTGCCGAAGCATTGGTAACCGTTCAAACATTGACAAAGAGGGGGAAGACGCGGTAAGCTGGTAAGAAATGGAGATGGGGAAAGGGAGGATTTTATGTTTCGGATTTTGCTGGTGGATGATGAGGCGCAGGAGAGGGAGGGAATCCGGTTCCTGATTGAAAAATATAGGCTGCCGCTTTCGGTGGTGGAGGCGCAGAATGGGCAGAAGGCGCTTGAGTATTTGAAGGGGCACCCGGTGGATATTCTGTTTACCGATGTGAAGATGCCTTATAAGGATGGGCTGGAGCTGGCGAAGGAGACGTTTCAGTTTAATCCGGATATCCGGATTATTATCTTCAGCGCGTATGGGGAATTTGAGTATGCGAAGAGGGCGATGGAGGCCAACGCCGTGGATTATCTACTGAAACCGATTGAACTGGACGAGTTCGAGAAGGTCATGAATAAGGTGATCGGGGATCTGGAGAGGCAGAGAGAGGAGTCAAAGCAGGAACAGGAGCAGAAGGAAGCTTCCATGAAGCGGGTGTTTTATAAGGTGTTTACAGGAGGGAGCGTGTCGGCGTCTGATCTGGGGATGCTGGAGGAGTATTTTCGGACGATTGGAAAGGAACGGAAGGTGCTTATAAGCCTGGAGAGCGGGCGGAATATTTTTGAACAGCAGGAGGAGGTCTTTTTGAAGCTGCTGCATACATATATCCGAATTCCATGCGAATATGTGAACCTGTATCCCGATTCGTCGGTGGTGCTTCTGGCCGATGAGAACCGGATCGTGGGAAGCGGGCTGCAGAAGCAGCTGGAGAAACTGGCCAGGGACGGCAGACAGCTTCTGGGGACTGAGATATCAATCGTGGTCAGCAGGGAATTTACTACGGTGGAGGAGATGAACCGGCAGATGGAGGAGATCAGCCAGATTCGGAAGAATTTCTATGGGACGGGCGGTGAGATCACGTTTCTGTCTGAGATTGTATTAAATTCGGAGTATTATGCCGCGGAGGTGGAGCGGATTAAGGAACTGATGATCGAGGCGATTGGGGACAGGAACGACGATCTTGTGATCCTGTACGGAGATCAGCTGGTGGAGACGATGGTGGGCGGCCATGTGGTCAGCCGGATCTATGTGCATCATGTCTTTTACGATATTCTGTCGGCATTTTACAGCCAGTATGGAGTCAATGACAAGCCACGGCTCTTTGAGAGCGTGGAACGGCTGCTGTCCTACAAAGATGGCGAGGAGCTGGAGGTGAATTTCCGGGCAGTCTTAAATGAGGTGCTGGCAAAACGGACGGACGCCGTGGGGGACAGTCCCAGGATCGTGGAACGGATCAAGAATATTGTCAGGGATGAATACAGGAGCGATATCGGACTTGAAGATATCGCCGAGCGGGTCAATCTGGCTCCGGCCTATTTGAGCTATCTGTTTAAGAAGGAGACCGGGGCAAACCTGGTCAAATATATTACCGATTACCGCATGGAACAGGCCAGGAAGCTGCTGGAGGATGAGGAACTGAAGATCGTTCTGGTGGCAAAGGCCTGCGGATATGAGAATCAGCCGTATTTTAACCGGCTGTTTAAGAACTATTACGGAATGACGCCCCGGCAGTACCGGGAGAAGAATGGAAAGCAGCAGGGATGAGGATGAAACGATTGCTGAAGTGGTATTATGGAAGCGCCTCGATCCGGAAGAAACTGGTAATCAGCTATCTGCTGCTGATTACCGTTCCGATCCTGGTGCTGGGAGTGTACTCGTATTCGGTGTCGAAACGCAATATGGAGCGGCAGACGGAGGAGACCATACGGAATAATGTACGGCTGATGGCCTCCGATTTGGAGACCTCGCTGAAGAGGGAAAATGACAACATCAAATATCTGTCTTATAACGCAAAATTCCGCCAGGTGCTGAAAAACAGCAGGGGAAACCAGGTGGAG
>NZ_JBKVCZ010000217.1:0-6934 GCF_046966825.1 Hungatella sp.
ACTCTCTTCTGCTCCAGCGCCATCCCCATCCTCTTTCCCTGTGTCATCCTGTATCACTTCTTCTGTGTTATTTCCTGCTCCGTCTCCTGGCGTCCCCTCTGTCTCCGCTTCCCCTTCCGGACTACTCTCCTCCTGTGATTTTGGCACTTCCTCATATCCCGGACCTTTCAATTCCTCCGCATCCGCCGGACTGGCCTTCGCTGTCTGATACTCCGCCTCTGATGGAGTGGCCACATAGATTTCTCCACCCATTCCACAGTTATGAACCGTGGAATCCACTATATACGCTGCCAGCGCACCATATCCATCCACATAGCATTCGCCGTCGAAGTACGTAAATGGATGTTGAATTACTACGTCACTCAAGAACAAATTTTCCACCGTCGCTTGATTCAAAACGCCAAACAGCGGTCTTTCCAACCCGCTTATCACATGCCCGTTTCCGTCAAAACTTCCTGTAAATGGTTCCACATTTGTCCCTATGGAACCACTTATCCAGCCAAGCTCCAAATCCTCTTCCAGCCGGTATCTTCCATTTAAGTTATACTCCTCACTGCTTTTATCCAGAAGATACTGCTCCAGTTCCTCTTCCGTATAGATTAATACTGTCTCACGGCTCTTCGCCCTGGCCGTCCCTATTCCCCGCAGCGCACAGCATCCCGCTGCAATCAGCAGGATACACGCGATTCCTGCTGCCAGATATGTAAAGTATTTTTTCTCCTTCGTTTTCGTATGTAATATAAAGCGGCTCATCTGTATCCCTCCAACATTTACTCTTATCCCTATCCTCTGGTCCTGATAATCAGTATCACACTCCCCAGTATCTGCTTTGACGCCACCGTTCCCACATTCTGGTCGCGGCTGTCAATGGAAACTCCACGGTTATCTCCCAGCACCAGATACTGTCCCTCTATCACGGTTAACGGCGCCCCCATCTCGTTCCCGTCATTCTCCCGTTCCGGAACTGTCAGCGTTATATAATGCTCCCTCACCTGGGTTCCATTGACGACCACCCGGCCGCCTGAAACACTGATTTCCACCGTATCTCCCGGAAGCCCTACGATACGTTTCACAAAGTTTTCTCCTCCATTTTCAAAGACCACTACCTCATCCCTGTTACATCTACCGCCAAGGCGGCTGTATATAATCCAGTCCCCGTTATTTAGATACGGGTACATAGATTCTCCGGAAACCCGGTCCACTCCGATGATAAAAGAAAACAGACAGATCACACTCAGCGCCAGCATGATAAAAGTAAGAACAATTCTCACATTTCTGCGCTTTCGTCTTGCAAAATATCGCCGCATTTCAACCCGCATCTGCATTCGCAGCTGCCGGGCTTCCTCCGCAAGACTATCCGGTCTGTCTGATGCCCCGGCACGGACCGCAGCTCCGGCCTCCACCGCCTTTATCACATCCCACAGATAACAGATAATCTGGGTCTCCTCGAATCCGCCGAACCGCACTGTCCGAAAATGGGAGCTTTTTCCCGTTTTATTTATACTGCCTGCCCGCATCTGCCTGCGGGATTTCCCCTTTATTTCGGCCCCTCTCACGAACTGGCACCTCTCTCCCGGATTTTACCCCATAAGATATATTATGTGGTATTCCGTTGCCGTTTGTGCGGACTGAATACCATGGCTGTAATGGTTAATTGAAGTTTTGGACCTGATTCTAGGTCTCATAAAGAACAGATTGCTGATAATAAGAGATTTTCTGAAAATTTTGATTAACTGAAAGGCTGTCCGCGTCCATCTCCGGACGTCCATGTTTTATCAAAATAACCCAATTTCATATTTATACGTATTTTAATATTTTTTGCTCGTAAATATGCCGCAATTTATATGTTTTTCCATTTTTATCCTTGCAATTTTTACGAAAGCAAGTATAATAGACTATATTGTGAGGGGTATTTCCCCTCGCAAATTATCGTCAATACCACATAATATATCTTATGGGGTATTTTTTATTTTGTCGTAATCGGCCTAATCAAGCACCAGATGCATCCGCGCCATCTGCTCTCTGGGCCGTTCCTCCGTGTCAACGGTATAGATTCGCGTCGTGCTGATATTGGAATGCCCCAGCAAATCCATCAGCCGGACCACATCTTTTTCCACATTATAAAATGTTCTCGCAAACAAATGCCGCAGATTATGGGGAAATACTTTCGCACTGTCCACTCCAGCCGTCTTTCCAATCTGTTTCATCCTTTTGCTGATATTGCTCCTGTCCATCGGCTTCCCATTCTTAGTGACAAAAATACTCCCGGAAGTGATGTCTTCTTCTTTGCAATATTTTTTCAATGCCCGCGCAAGCTCGGAAGGGATCAGCACCAGCCGGGACTTTCCCTTGTTATAAATCTCCGCCCGGCACACGCCCAATGATTCCACCGTGATGTATTTCAGCTCACTGATGCGGATACCCGTGCTGCATATGGTCTGAATCAGCATGCTCATCCGCATATCACCTTCTTTTCTTGCCGCACAGACCAGACGTTTATAATCCGCCTTCGTCATCTCCCTTTCCGGTTTGCTGTACACCGCCCTCTGAATTTTATACAGCCTCACCTTCCACTCTTCCTGTCCCAGATATGTAAAAAAGCTGTTCACGGCCGCCAGCATGGAATTGGCGCTGGCAATCGTATACCGCTCTTTCAGCCACTGCTTATACTCTCTCACCTTATCTTTACTAATTGTCATATCGCCGGACAAGTATGCTATAAACTTTCGAACATCCCGCAGATATTTCTCCACCGTAGCGCTGCTCCGCTCCTCATCCTGTAAATACCCCCGGTACTCCTCCAATGTCAGTTCCGTAATCCTCATCCTTCCGTACCCCCTCGTTTCCATAGAACTTTTCTCTTTTGTTGTTTCAGTATACGATATACCTTATACGCAAAAGGGAAATTTTTCAAGCAGATGAAAACAGATTGTGCTGGGAATTATTTCCATGCAAAAAGAGAATGCCCATGCCGCAGCACGATACATTCCGGATAATTTTTCAAGATATTTTAATCGCACGGATATATCGCTATATTTATCGCTTTATAATCATTAAATTTATCGCTATATTCTCATTATTATCTATTGCTATTTTTCATCTAATCGCATATACTAAAAGAAAAAAGAGAGGTGATAACACATGACTATAACAGCCAACCTGCTTCAAAGTCTGGTTCCCATCACACAATTTAACCGTGGGCAGGCTTCCAGGATTTTTGACCGGCTTCGGACGGAGAAACAACTGGTCGTGCTAAAGAACAATCAGCCTTCCGCCATCATTCTGTCCCCGGAAGAATATGAGCGTCTGGCCGAAATTGAGGAAAACTATCTGCTTTTGATGGAAGCCAGCGAACGTCTGAAAAAAAATGAAGGAAAAAATTCCATACCTTTCGCCGATGTTCTCTCCAATCTGGGCATCACCGAACAGGAATTAAACGAAACGGAGGATATTGATATCGAATGATTTGGAATATTACATTTTTAGAAGAAGCGCAGGAAGACCTAAGAAAATTAGACGGTTCCGTCCGTATCCAAGTGCTAAAAGGAATTCAAAAAGTCAGTCAAAATCCTCTCCCAGCCACACAGGGCGGCTACGGAAAACCACTTGGAAATAAGAACGGAACCAATCTAACCAATCTGTTAAAAATCAAATTTCGTGACCTGGGAATCCGGGTCGTCTACAAAGTAGAAATCACCAATTCCATCATGAACATCATTATTATCTCAACGCGGACCGACGAGCAAGTTTACGAAGAAGCCAAAACCCGTCGGAATAAACATCATTTATAATTACCCTTATTTATGCAAACGGATTCTCCGTCTTATACAACATCCCCTTCGGCTGGTTAAACCCAATCTCCTCCACGTCAACGCCGATATACTTAAACACCTCATAAATCGCTTTTCCATAATGTCCAAATGCCACCGCCCCATGATGCGGGAAGTTCTTCTCAATCAGTACGTGGCGGTAGAAGCGGTTCATCTCCGGGATGGCGAAAATGCCGATGGCGCCGAAGGAGCGTGTCGCTACCGGGAGCACCTCGCCCTGGGCGATGTAGGCCCGCAGTACATTGTCAGCCGTACTTTGGAGACGGTAGAAGGTTATATCGCCAGGAACGATATCGCCCTCCAGGGTTCCCTGGGTTACTTCCTCCGGCAGGGCTCTCGCCATAATCAGCTGGTACTTCATCTCGCAGAAGGACAGCTTCTTGGAGCTGGTGTTGCCGCAGTGGAAGCCCATGAAGGTCTCTCTCTGGCCGTAATCATAATTGCCCTTGATATCCTCATTGTACAAATCAGCCGGCACGGAGTTGTTGATATCCAATAATGTCACCGCATCCTGGCTCACGCAGGTTCCGATAAACTCGCTCAACGCGCCGTAGATATCCACCTCACAGGACACCGGAATGCCTCTGTCGGTGAGACGGCTGTTTACATAACATGGCACAAATCCAAACTGGGTCTGGAAAGCCGGCCAGCATTTTCCGGCAATCGCCACGTATTTGCGGTAGCCTCTGTGCTCCTCAATCCAGTCAAGCAGTGTCAGCTCATACTGGGCCAGTTTCTCCAGAATCTCCGGCTTCTTGTTGCCTGCGCCAAGCTCGGATTCCATATCTTTCACCACATCCGGTATACGCGCGTCGCCGGCATGTTTGTTAAACGCCTCAAATAAATCGAGCTCGGAGTTCTCCTCAATCTCCACACCCAGGTTGTAAAGCTGCTTGATGGGAGCGTTGCAGGCCAGAAAGTTTAACGGTCTCGGTCCAAAGCTGATAATCTTCAGTCCGCTTAACCCTACGATAGCGCGGGCAATCGGCACAAACTCCTCAATCATATCGGCGCACTCCTCGGCTGTTCCAACCGGGTATTCCGGAATGTATGCCTTAATATTGCGCAGCTTCAGGTTATAGCTGGCATTCAGCATCCCGCAGTAAGCATCGCCACGGCCCTGAACCAGATTGTTACCACTCTCCTCAGCCGCCGCGATAAACATGGCCGGTCCGTCGAAATGCTTCGCTAACAATGTCTCAGAAATCTCCGGTCCAAAGTTGCCAAGGTAAACAACCAGGGCATTACATCCCGCCGCCTTCACATCCTCCAGTGCCTGTACCATATGTATCTCACTCTCCACGATGCAGACCGGGCACTCATAAATATTTTTCTCATCATATTTGGCCTTGTAGGCTTCAATCAACGCTTTCCTTCTGTTCACGGAAAGGCTCTCCGGGAAACAGTCGCGGCTTACGGCTACGATACCGATTTTTACTTCTGGCATGTTAATCATGTGAATATCCTCCATTTTATTATGAAATATATTTTATTTACAATTCACTAGTTCCGTTTCTCTCACTATCTGAAAACATGTTTCTTCATACTTTTATATCGAAACATTCTCACCCTTCAAACCAATCCAGGCGTTTTCCGGAAGCCCTGCCTCCTCATGGCCCACCAGCCATTTATTTCTTGCGAACAGCAGCTTATCTTCCCCGCACCGCACGGCTGCCGGCCCGGCCAGTTCCTCGTTGGTTCCTCTCGGAAGCACGATCACACAGCGGAATCCCCCCTCGTCCGTCTGGCACGGCGCATAGTGCAGCGTCGTCGCATACACCTCAATCAACGTCCCCGCCGGCACAAAAAACGCTTCCACCAGCCCGGTGTCATAGGTGTACTCCTCCGTGATATCCTGCTGCCGTCCAATCAGCAAAATCATGTCCGTCACCGCCAGATTCACCTCCGAATCCCGGTGATACTCCAGCGCGTTTAACTTCCGGTTATGTCCGTTGCAGTAACCAATCTGAATCGGCATTCCGCCATACACGCCGTCCGCCAGCGCCCCGATTTCCGGCAATGCTTCCAGCTCCGGCACGGAAGCCACATAAACCACATCCTCCGGGAGCGGAGTCTTCTTCATCTCCTCCATCAGCCCCGACACCTCATATCCGGTAATCACCCGGCCGTACATCCGAAACTCCGAATCATTTACATGTTTCAGCTTCATATTCTTTCCCTTCCTCTCCACATAGTTCGTTCTACAAGTTCGCCAGTTCTTTATAATCCGCCTTCAAACTCTGATAGAGATTCTGGTAGATATGATGATAGCACTCGTAAGTCTTCACATTCTCCGCCACCGGGCTGGTGCTGCTCTTCTCACTGATCAGTCTGTCGCAGGCTTCCTCCACACTGGGGTAAATGCCGCAGCCAACCCCGGCTAGAATCGCCACGCCCAGAGCCGGCCCCTCGTCCTGCTGCACCGTCTTCACCGTGCAGTTGTAAAGGTCAGACAGCATCTGACGCCAGACAGGGCTCTTCCCGCCGCCTCCGCAGGCCATCATCTGCGTCACATCCACGCCCATCTCCTTTAAAATCTGGTTGCAGTCACAGAGAGAATAGGACACGCCCTCCATCACCGCCCGCAGCAGATGTTTCTTCGTGTGAATCGCCGACAGCCCAAAGAACACGCCCCGGCAGTCCGGGTCCAGATGAGGCGTTCTTTCGCCCATCAAATAAGGCAGATATATCAGCTTGTCGCTGCCCGCCGGAATCGTCTTCACATCTTCATTAATCAAATCATAGACATCTTTTCCCTGGGCCTTCGCCTCCGCCACATAATCCTGGCAGAACTCATCCTTAAACCATTTCAGGGAAAGACCGGCCCCCTGGGTCACGCCCATGATATGCCATGCCCCCGGCACCGCGCAGCAGCAGGTATGCACCCGTCCCTTCTTGTCAATGGAAACCTGGCTGCTGTGTGCAAACACCACACCGGAAGTCCCGATGGTGGTAAATGCTGTTCCATCCCGCACAATCCCGGTTCCCACAGCCGCCGCCGCATTGTCCCCAGCGCCGCCAACCACTTTGACCTCCGCCGTCAATCCTGTCTTCTCTGCTATCTCCGGAAGCAGAGTGCCTGTCACCTCACAGGACTCATAGAC
>NZ_JBKVCZ010000218.1:0-6750 GCF_046966825.1 Hungatella sp.
GATAAGGACAAAGCAAATCAAATAAATCCAATGCAACTAATCCACCTCCTTTCCTGTGAATTCCTCCAGTTCTTTATGAGATATTCCGTTGTCCAGCAGCCTTTTTTTCAAGCCGTCAGAGATAGAGCCTACTTTCCGATGATGCCCTACCACGCGGGTTTCCCCGCTTTCCAGAGTTACGTTGTCCACTACCTCATACTTGTAAAGAGAGCGATAGATCAGCTTTCCATCCTGGTAGTCCTCCCCCTCTATGATTTCCATGATTTTCCGGGAACGGTCCTCCAGCTGCTTCGTAAAGACAACCACCGGATAGGCTTCCACCATAATCTGCATGAGTACGGAATCGTCCATGTTATACTTGCGCTTGGCAAGCGTCATCATACGCCGGTAGGTGCTGTTGCAGGAATTGGAGTGAATGGTGGTGCAGACCGTATGGCCGGTCCGGGAGCTTTCCGCAGCCGAAAGGCTCTCGGCCGCCGATCTCATTTCCCCCACGCCGATTACGTCCGGGTGCTTTCGCAACACACGCTCCAGGAGAAAATCCTGGTTGATGTTCATGGCTGGGTTCTCATGGGGCCTTGTAAGCAGGTGTACAACGGAATTGAGGATATTGCCATCGGCGTCCCTCTTGATTAAATCAAATTCCCGGCTGCCCTCCTCAATGGTAATCAGGCGCCGGTTATTGGGAACCTGGGACAGCAGCCAGGCCATCACGGTTGTTTTTCCCGAGCCGGTGGAGCCGGCGATACAGACGCTGACTCCATAGCGGATACAGGCTGTGAGAAAATGCAGCATTTCAGCGGTAGCGCTTTTGGACTCCAGAAGCTTCTGTTCAGAAACCGTCTGCTGGTTGACAATACGGATGGAAGCGTTTATCCCCACATCAGAATCAACAATAGGGGCTTTATCCACGGAGATACGGATATTCTTATCGAGAAACCCAATGACGCTGGGCATGGTATCATCAATTACCATGCCGCAGGCGTTTAACATACGGCGGACCACATCAATGGCGTGCTGGGGCGAGGTGAATTTATCCGGTATCTTGATACTGCGCCCGCTGTTCATAATCACCTCAATATCGTTATAGGCGTTGAATAGTGATAGGTAATCCTTTGAAGTTATCTCCGGATTTTCCCCCACTCCACACCGTGCATGAAACTTTCATTTCACACGGCGTTCCATCAATATTTACTTATTCTCACTAATCTCACAATTTCCAACTAAACGTCTCAAGTTATTCAGCTTCACGAAGTCTATTGATTTTCGTTTCAACAATTCAAGGTATTTTTCAATGGTTTCTACTTCTTTTGTATGAATCAGCTTATGCACTGCTCCAGTAACAAACACCAGATTTTTATATGCATCTGTGCCTCCCTCCGAACGCATGGTTTTATGATGTACTTCCATATCTGATATTTTCAGTTTTTCTCCTGTAATAAAACACCTTCCACGTTGTCCAACGTAAAGTGATATCCGGTTATCATTGTATTCCAGACTTTGGTTCTGAACAGGATTCTTCATGATATATTGCAATGTATCATAACTGAAATTTTGCAGATATTTATGGATTTTCTCCCTGCCGTTCACCGTGTAATTGCATATATCCTGCGAAAAACATACCGGTGGAGTTGTCTGCACGTAATGGATTGGATAAAGTGCCACCCGCTGTATAAATAGGGGCTTTACCTTACACTTTCCATAAAAGCGTTCATATGCCCTGCTTTTATTACCTCGTTTACTTCGTATACATTTCGTTCTGCAATAAAGGCTCTTATTGACATGAAAAGCGATTTCTGCAAAGTCTTTACTGATATGACTGGCTATCTTATAATACCCATGCAACCCCAGTACAGTAGCATTAAACTGCTGTACCCGTGCACCGATAGCATCATGTTGTAATACTTTGATTTTCTGTTTTAATTCTTTCTTGCATTTTTCTTTGCTTTTCTTTGTCATGTGGGATTTGACCACATATTTCTGACCTTTCTTCCAAAGCTTCAACTTAAATCCTAAAAATTCAGAATATCGTTTTCTTAGATTTACTATCTTGGACTTTTCCGGGCTGATTTCTAAGCCCAGTCTTTCTTCAAGCCACTGTTTTGTGGCTGCAAACATCTTTTCGGCAGTTTTTCTATCTTTACAGAGTAACTTAAAATCATCGGCATATCTGACGATAAATACTTCTTTTAAATTACCCCTTCTCAACAACTCATATTTTCTTGTCGGATTTTTATATGAGTGGTGGGTTTTATGGTTCTCCCACTGGCTTGCAATCCACCAGTCTAACTCATTAAGAACGACATTAGATAATAATGGACTGAGAATTCCGCCTTGCGGGACCCCTTTTTGTGGAACCCCTATTCCTTTAATTTCAGTCTTTAGCATCTTGGATATAATACATAACAATTGTTTATCCTGAATCCCCAGGCTCCATAACTGTTTCATGAGTTTCCCATGATTGACATTATCGAAAAATCCTTTAATATCAATATCTACTACATACTGAAAGTTATGCCGGTTGGTCAGTGCCAACACTCTGGCAATGGCATGATGAGTGCTCCGATTCGGACGGAAGCCATAACTATGTTTATAAAATTTGGCTTCACAAATCGGCTCAAGAACCTGCTTAATACATTGTTGTATCAGCCGGTCTTCCATGGTCGGAATCCCCAGTGGTCGTACTTTCCCATTATCTTTTGGAATTTCTACCCTACGAACTGGCATTGGTTGAAAATTTGACATTCTATTTCGCACATATGAGATTAACCTCTCCGGATTGTCTTTTCCAATATCCAGAATCGTAGTAGCATTGACTCCCTTGGTCTTACTGCCTTTATTCTTTTTGATGTTACGATATGCAAGCAATATATTTTCTCTGCTTACAATCAGGTCATATAGATTTGTAAATCTCCGATTTTCTTTTGCTTTGGAATACAGTTCATCATAAATCGCCTGAGTATCATAATACTCATTGTTTCTCAATCGCTGTTTCTTCCTTGATTTTCTAGTTGCCATAAGTCGGCTTTCACTTCCTTAATTGCGGAAATCCTGCCTCTCTTAGTCATACTCGAACCTTATGCAGTTTCATAACTGTTTGTAAGTTGTGTTTTACTGTAAATACTGACTTGTGGCTATCCCTCCACCGCTTATTATCACGGCTTCATCGGTACTGTGCCACTACTTTCATCAACATAAAAGCAGGTTATACAAAATGTTTTCCCTGCTAACGCTTCATAGGGATTAAGCCCTCCACGTTGCTGACTTACCACGTTCCGATAATCCTATCTTTACATATATACCCTTAGGTTCCTTCTTTAAGCCTGTCTGCTTTGACACCGCCTGTAACGGTGTAAGGAGTTTCATATCAACAAGTTTTACTAATCCTCACAGACCTTGCATTCTGCAAGCACAGCCGTTAGACTGTTTAGAGATTTAGACCCGTACACTCAAAGGTTCGCCGTCTACTGCCTTTTTACAGTAGAATTCTAACCATAGGTATTTTATAGACCCCGCCCTATCACTCCCAGCCACCTCTGGCTTGGTTTTGCTGTAT
Organism: Hungatella sp.; assembly: GCF_046966825.1. Taxonomy (NCBI): domain Bacteria; kingdom Bacillati; phylum Bacillota; class Clostridia; order Lachnospirales; family Lachnospiraceae; genus Hungatella; species Hungatella sp. The sequence continues at coordinate 3,557 of NZ_JBKVCZ010000218.1, forward strand.
CCTTTTTGACCTTAGCAAGTGCATACAGGCGACTTCAGCGAGCTTTATGACAATCTTGTGCTTAATCACAATCATGCCATTCGCAGTTTTAGGCAGGCGTTTCAAGGCGTTCCCCTATCATTCCACCTATCGGATTATCAGTTCTCCTAAACCGAACTTTGTTACATTCTTACGTTTGGTGCCTAACCTTTTCAGCTAGGAACGTGTCGCACTATTTACTTCCTCAACGCCTGGCTTATAAATCCATTGATTCAAAAAAGAATAGCCTGCCATATCTTCATAGAGCTTTTCGCAGAGCTCCTTAGTTGTCAGCCCGTCAGCCGTATATTTCCGCTTGACGATATACTGTACCATCAGTTCCTTTAAAACGGTGGTAGCCTTATCCGTATTTTCCTCGCCGGCCTCTGCAATGGTGGACGCATGGTTCTCCGAAAAATACCGCTGTACATCTTCAAGGATCTGGTCATAGGTCAGATTATCATTGGCTGCCGGGGCGAAGAAAATATCATTCAGATTGTTCATCTGCGCGCTCCTCCTGTCTCTCCTCCACGAAATCGTCCTGCTGACGTTCTTCTTCCTTTGGTTCCAGCATTTCCAGAACTTTATTCAGGGAGGCCGTATATTTAGGGTTGCAATAGCTGATGGCGTGAAACATACCGCCCTCCGTGGCACAGCGGTCCACCTCCTTTCCGTAGAGGCGACAAACCGTCAAAACCGCCTATGAGGTGTCCCATTTCTTCGATTGCGTGGAAGGGACGGGCGAGGCCTGCAAAGGTTAAATGTTCGTGATAACGGAAGCGGCTGTCTGCCAACAGAGGCTGATGCGCTTTCAGATAGTGAATCCCCTTTAAATCCGGAGTCAGGATTCGGATAACCAGATCGCCGGATTCAATGGCTGCGGGTGTAAACACGTTCGTCATGGCCGAACTGCAGTCGAGAATGACAAAATCAACCAGCCTGGACGCCGCTGCAATCAGCGCCATCGCCATATCGTATTTCATTTCCGGATAACTCAATGGATTCTCGCCGGCACAGTAGCCCATGAGTCCGATAAAGGGATAGGATTTCAGCACAGTCACATGGCTGGCTGCCAGGGCGGTGTCAATCTCCACGCTGCTTAAAACCTGCCCGATTGAGGCGTTAGCAGGGGCAAGCTGCTCCGGAAGCCACACAGGAAGCATGGGTACGCTGATATCCGCATTGATAAGAATGGCCTTGCTTTTATCTCTCGTGAGTGCCTTGGCGAGTATACAGCAGAACATAGATTTTCCGCTGCCTGGACTCCCCCATACGGTAATTACTTTTGCCATATGTAAAATCTCCTTTCTGGCTGAGTTATGGATTTTGACCGGGTTCTTCTCCGGTGGTTGAAGCTTCTGGTGCTTCACTGGAGGAAGTGGAAAAAACATGGCCGGAATCTGACATCTCCTCCGGCAGAGCCGGAGATTCCAGGTCCGAAAGCATTTGATCCTGCTCTGCAAGCAGTTCGGCCGCCAGCTCCTCATTGTTGCGGGAGATAAGGGCCACGTGGGCAACGCCATCGTTTTCCAGTTCCGTAATAATCCGGGCCTGCTCAGGGGTCGCCATGACGGTGACAGTGGCAGATTGTTGTTTTTCCTCGTCCTCTGCGGGCTCAGCTGTATTGTCTATGTTGGTCCCGTCAGCGCCGGTGACTGATAAAACCCTTACAAAGCGCAGTTCCGGTATCTCCCTTGCAGTTTCAAGAAAATGGTAAATACGCACAATGTCACCTGCCTGCAGCTTATCCGACAAACCGGAGGCCAGGGTTTTAACGCTTAAAGAGATTGCCACCCTTCCGGATGGGATATCATTCAGCGCAATATCCGAGGTGAGCGGAAGTGCGCTGATCTTTGACGAAAGGATATAATCTCCCTCCATTAAATCCGAGACAGCATACTTTCCCACCACGTCCTCTGTGGAGCGGGCAATATTTGCCGGCAGGTTATAGCTTCCCACCTCCGCCAGTTCCACATTTTTGTCGGTAATAATGGCGCCTTTTAAAACAGGCTTCGACACGCGGACAATTTCAGTCTTGCCGTTGGTCTGTCTGGCAATCGTTGGAAGGGCGACAAAAGCAATGACAGCGGCCAGCAGAAGGCTAAGCAGCCCAAATAAAAAACGGTTATTTAATCTCATGTTCATCTCTCCTGGTTTATTATTTCAAAGCAGCGGCGACCACCAGATTTCCCATAGCAAGAAAAGGGACAAAGGGAATCGCCAGATTTTCATTTAACTGGTTTCTTCTGGTGAGAAACACTGCAATAGCGGCAAGGGCGGCAGCGGTCAGCAGGATTGCGGTCATACGATTGACGCCGTAAATAAACCCCATGATTCCAGCCAGCTTGATGTCCCCTCCACCGACTCCGGTGCCGTCCTTAGAGACAAGGGCGGCGGTGAGCAGGACTCCAAAGCCCGCCGCCGCACCTGCAAGGGAAGCCAGCCAGGCTTCAGAAACCATCTGCCAGTTAAAGGAACCGGCGTTTAACAGAAAGGGAGCGGCAAGTGCAGCCGGACAAAATAAAACGAGCGCCCGGTCAGGCACCCGCTTATGGAACAGGTCGTAAATGGCAAAACCGGTAATCGCGCAGAATACCAGCGTTTCATATAAAAGGACCGGAATATTATTCCCGGTTAGTATACCAGTCATCATAAAGACTCCCCCGTATGGATACATGGTCGTTTAGATTGATTGACAACATTCCGTCCGGCGTCCATGTATCCCAAACCTGGGTATACACGCTGTATTGTGTATGGTCCGGAAACCACAGCGGTGTGAAATGCACAGATCGGGTATAGGTTGAGAATGAATTTGGACGGAAGGTAAATTTAGAGCTCCTTCCCCCGGAAGTCCGCTGGAGCAGACGAAGGTATGTCCCATAGTCAAATTCCGGAAATACGGAAAATGCGGTCTGAGGGTGGGTGATGTGGCTGGATGGGGCGCTGGTGGAAAGCGTTGCCCTCACGTCGGTTTTTACCCCATATCCGCTTTTCATGTTTTTTCCGGAAGCAGTCGGTACGAGATCATCCGGCATCAATGACATGGAGCCGGTGATGGAGGCGGAATATCCTGTGTAATCGTATTCCCAATATCCATTGTCAACCCAATGCCCGCCGACGTCATGTTCTCACCAGACCCATACCGCCACCCAGTATCAGCGCCATACGCCCCAGAT